>NZ_SJOS01000032.1:0-28291 GCF_012027765.1 Pseudoflavonifractor sp. SW1122
TTTTTTGATGGTAAAAAGAAAAGCTTTGCTCTTCGACCATTTCTCAGGTGGAAACCAGCGCCCCCGCCGGGGACGCTCCGCTGGGCCCGATTTCTCCCCGATGAGAAATCGGGGAAAGAATCGCCAAAGGCGGGGCCTTCCCCCGCCTTTGGAATCCACCCCGCGGTACGGGGTGTCCCTGCGTTCTCCTTGTTTCGGCCCATAGCCTGGTGGGGTCACATAGATAGCTCGCCGTTCTATGGTTTGGATTTACTTCTCTGTTCCTGCGTCCTTCTACCGCCAGGGCCTTACCCTGGTAAGCAACGGTTTCCAGTTGCCGGGGGCTTGGCTCCCGGCGGCGGGAACGCCGCACACCGGGGTGAGGCCCTGGAAACAGGGGCACCGTCTCACAGAGAAGGAAATGCGTTCCATAGACTTGCCAGGCCATCTATGTGACCCCACCAGGGCCAGGGCCGGCCATAGGATTGACGCACTTCCAGCCTGGTACCCCAGGGGGGTCCTTAGGGGGAAACGCCCTAAGCGGGTTTTGGTTTCTTTTGCCCGCTCAAAAGAAACCCCCAGCGGGAAGCGTCCCCACCAGGCTGGCAAGCCGGAACCTGGGCGGTTAGACGATCAATTTCTCTTGATTCGTAAAAACAAATTGGCCGGAGAAAAGCACCTGCTTTTCTCCAGCCAAAGGTTTTTATTCTTCTTCCTGCTTGACGCAGACGATGTTCAGCTCGTCCAGCTGCTTGGGGTCCACGAAGGAGGGGGCGCCCATCATCAGGTCCTGGGCGTTCTTGTTCATGGGGAAGGGGATGATCTCACGGATGGAGTCCTCACCGGCCAGCAGCATCACCATGCGGTCCACACCGGGGGCAATGCCTGCGTGGGGGGGAGCGCCGTAGGTGAAGGCGTTGTACATGGCGGGGAACTTGCTCTTCACGTCGTCCTCGCCCAGACGCACCAGCTGGAAGGCCTCCAGCATGATCTCGGGGTCGTGGTTCCGCACCGCGCCGGAGGACAGCTCCACGCCGTTGCACACCAGGTCGTACTGGTAGGCGGTGATGGTCAGGGGGTCCACCTCGCCGGCAGCGGCCTTCTTCAGAATCTCCAGGCCGCCGTTGGGCATGGAGAAGGGGTTGTGGCAGAACTCCAGCAGCCCGGACTCCTCGCCAATCTCGTACATGGGGAAGTCCACAATCCAGCAGAACTCGTAGCGCTCACGGTCCATGTGGTTGGGGCAGAAGTTGCCCAGCTTGGAGCGGAGCACGCCAGCGGTCTTCTGGGCGGTGAGCAGTTTGCCTGCAGTGAGACCCACAAAGCAGCCGGGAGTGAGGCCCAGAGCCTCCACCACAGCCTCCTTGATGGGCTGGACGAACTTGGCGATGCCGCCCACGATCTCGCCCTTCTCATCGTAGCGGAACCAGTAGGCCTTCTCGCCGGACTGCACTTCCACCTCGGCGCACAGCCCGTCGATCTGCTTGCGGGTGCCCACAAAGTCGGTGACCACAATGGCCTTGACGGTGTTGCCCTCGAAGGGTCCGAAGCCGCAGCCGGACAGCACCTCGGTGGCGTCGGTGAGGGTCAGGTCAATGCGCAGGTCGGGCTTGTCGGAGCCGTACTTGTCCATGGCCTCCAGGAAGGGGATGCGGGTGAAGGGGGCCTGAGAGGCCACGTTGTAGGTGCCGTACTTGGCGAAGATGGGGGGCAGCACACGCTCCAGAACGGCGAACACGTCCTCCTGGTTGGCGAAGGCCATCTCCATATCCAGCTGATAGAACTCGCCGGGGGAGCGGTCGCCACGGGCGTCCTCGTCCCGGAAGCAGGGGGCAATCTGGAAGTAGCGGTCAAAGCCGGAGGCCATCAGCAGCTGCTTGAACTGCTGGGGCGCCTGGGGCAGCGCGTAGAACTTGCCGGGGTGCTTGCGGCTGGGCACCAGGTAGTCCCGGGCGCCCTCGGGGGAGGAGGCGGTCAAAATGGGGGTGGTGATCTCCATAAAGCCCTCGGCGGTCATGGCCTGGCGCAGGGCGGACACCACGTTGCAGCGCAGGATGATGTTGTTCTTCACCTCAGGGTTGCGCAGGTCCAGATAGCGGTACTTCAGACGCTGGGTCTCGTCCGCCTCCCGGCTGCGATTGATGGGGAAGGGCAGCTCGTTGTGGCGGCAGCGGCCCAGCACGGTGATGGCAGAGGGCACCACCTCAATGTCGCCGGTGGGCAGCTTGGGGTTCTTGCTGTCACGCTCCCGGACAACGCCGGTGACCTGGAGGGTGGACTCCTTGTTCAGGTCCTTGACGATGGCCATCATCTCGGCGGTCTCAAGGACCACCTGGGTGGTGCCGTAGAAGTCACGCAGCACCACAAAGGCCAGATTCTGGCCCACCTCACGGACATTTTCTAGGAAGCCAGCCAGGGTGACGGTCTGGCCGACCTGCTCCATGCGCAGTTCCCCACAGGTGTGGGTACGGGATTGAACCATGTGAAATCAACTCCAAAATGTATAATAGATATAAAATATTACAATTAGTGCTCAGGTTCCTGGATGGGGTCAATGCCAGCTACCCGTTCGGCCAGGTCGTTGGCAATGGTGTCCACCGCCTGGTCCACGGGCAGGGTCTCCTGCTGGCCGGTGGTCATGTCCTTGACGGACACGGCATTCTGGGAGATCTCGTCGTCGCCCAGGAAGGCCACGTAAGGCACGCCGATTTTGTCGGCGTAGGTCATCTTCTGCTTGAACTTCTTCTGCTCGGTGTACAGCTGGGCCCGCACGCACGCCTGGCGCAGCTGGGTGGCAAAGGAGATGGCGGGGGCCAGGTCCTCGGTCATGGGCAGGATGAGCACGTCGGCGGGGGCAGTGACCATCTCCTCGTTGAGGTAGCCCTGATCCTCCAGGACAAAGAACAGGCGGGTCAGGCCGATGGAGATGCCCACGCCGGGCAGCTGCTTGTCGGTGTAGTACTCGGCCAGGTTGTCGTAGCGGCCGCCGGAGCAGATGGAGCCGATCTCCGGATGGTCCAGCATGGTGGTCTCGTACACGGTGCCGGTGTAGTAGTCCAGACCACGGGCAATGGTCAAATCCACGGCAAAGTGGGTCTGGGGCACCCCGAAGGCGGACAGGTACTTCACCACGCAGGTGAGCTCGTCCAGGCCCTGGTCGAACAGCTCGTGGCGGCCACGGTAGCCCTCCAGAGCGGTGAGCACCTGGTCGTTGTCGCCCTGGATGGCGATGAACTTGAGAATCTCGTCGGCCTGCTCACTCGTGATGCCGATGTCCTCGCCGGTGAGGAGGGCGGCCACCTTCTCGGGGCCGATCTTCTCCAGCTTGTCCACGGTGCGCATGATGTCCCCGGACTTCTCGGTGAGGCCCAGCATGGCATAAAAGCCGTTGAGAATCTTCCGGTTGTTCACCCGAATCTGGAACCGCTTCAGCCCTAAGGAGGTGAAGGTCTGATAGATGATGGAGGGAATTTCCGCCTCGTTGACGATGTCCAGCTTGCCGTCCCCGATGATGTCGATGTCCGCCTGATAGAATTCACGGAAGCGGCCCCGCTGGGCGCGCTCGCCCCGGTACACCTTGCCGATCTGGAAGCGGCGGAAGGGGAAGGCCAGGTCCCCATAGTGGAGGGCCACATACTTGGCCAGGGGCACGGTGAGGTCAAAGCGCAGGGACAGGTCGGTGTCGCCCTTCAAAAAGCGGTAAATCTGCTTCTCGGTCTCGCCGCCGGCCTTGGCCAGCAGCACCTCGCTGGCCTCGATGACGGGGGTGTCCAGGGGGGTGAAGCCGTAGAGGGAATAGGAGCGGCGCAGCAGCTCCACCATGCGGTCAAACTGCACCTGACGCTGGGGGAGCAGTTCCATAAACCCAGAGAGGGTGCGGGGTTTTTGTTTTGCCATGTGAATCGGACTCCTTACAGCTAGAATGGGGGGGAACGTGTCCTGCCTGGGGTCCCATAGCATGCCGTAGGGGAGGGGCTTGCCCCTCCCGCAATCAGGCGCAACCAGGGACGGGAGGGGCAAGCCCCTCCCCTACCACGGGAAAAGGAGACGTTTCGCAAAGGAAAGAGGTGTTGCCGAGGCAACACCTCCGAACATGAGTTTACACTTTGAGCGGGGTAGAGGGTTTGATCAGCTCCCGCCAGTTCAGGTCGCCCCGGGCCAGGCCGTGGATGAGCATCTCGGCGGTGGCGGCGTTGGTGGCAATGGGCACATTGTTCTGGTCGCACAGGCGGGTGATATAGTGCAGGTCCTGGTCCAGATCCTCCGCATTGGGGTCATTGAAAAACAGCACCATGTCAATTTCGTTGTAGGCGATGCGGGCGCCAATCTGTTGGGCGCCGCCGTGAGCATGGGCCATAAACAGCTGGACGGGCAGTCCGGTGGCCTCGGCCACCAGGCGGCCGGTGCGGCTGGTGGCGCACACGGTATGTTTGGAGAGGATGCCGCAGTAGGCGATGCAGAACTGCACCATCAGCTCCTTTTTGTTGTCGTGACTCATCAGAGCAATGTTCATGGGAATCCTTCCTTTCTTGTGGGGGCTCAGCGGATGTGCAACAGGGGCACCCGCTGGCCAAGCAGGCGTTTGGCAATATTGAGATAAGCTGGTGCAGCGCCCTTGTAGGTCTTCAACACCAGAGGGACACTCTGAGCTGCCGCCAGGGTAACTTGGGGGTCCTCCGGCACCATGCCCAGCAGGGGCAGTCCGGCGGTGTCCATGGCGACGTCAATGGTGGTGCGCAGCTTGCCGATCATGCGGGGCTCTACCCGGTTGACCACCAGATGGATGTCCTCAATCTGGCCCATGAGCTTGGTCACCGCCCGCTGGGCATCCCGCAGGGCGGCGGGCTCGGTGGCGGAGACCACAATGGCACGGTCCGCGGCGTACATGGCCAGCTGGAACCCGTCTCCCAGTCCTGCCGGAGAGTCCAGAAAGATGAAATCGTAGTAGTCCCGTGCCTCGTCAATCACGTCCCGGAAGCCCTTCAAATCCAAATTGATGAGGGACAGGGGGGCGGTGAGGAGAAAGAGACCTCGAATTTGGGGGTGCTCTGCCGCTGCGGTGAGCAGGGGACAGCGATGTTCCATCACGTCGGAGAAGTCCATCACGGCCCGGTCGGACATGCCCAGGGCAATGTCCAGATTGCGCAGACCCACGTCCACGTCAATGCACAGCACCCGACGGCCTAAGGCGGCCAGACATGAGGCGACGCCGGCAGTGAGGGCGGTTTTACCCGTTCCGCCCTTTCCAGATGTGACCATTACCGATGTTCCCATGCCTTAGCCTCCTCCACAACAAGAAAATCATATCATGAATTGTCTCATACCGCAAGTTTTTTGTAAACAAATTGAATGAAAGTGCAGCATCCTGGGGTGCGCCGCACCCCAGGTCCTGCATTCTTCATTCTTCATTTTTCGTTCTTCATTTATAAGGGCGTCTTCTGCATCTTCGCCCAACGCCTCGGATACTTGGCGGGGCAGGGGGCCACCTTCTCCACCACCACCACCCGGTGGGTGATGTCCGTGTGGGGAATCCGGTAGTCGTAGCAGCCCTTGAGCACGCCGCCCAGGGTGGGGATGGCACGGGCCGCCCGGTCCAGCTCCTCCTGGCACTCCGGGCCCTTCATGGCCAGGAAACGCCCGCCCACCTTCACAAAGGGCAGGCACATCTCGCACAGAAGCCCCAGGTCCGCCACCGCCCGGGCGGTGGCAAAGTCAAACTGCTCCCGGAGTGAACCGTCTTGCCCCGCCTCCTCGGCCCGAGCATGGAGGGTGGTGACCCCCTCCAGCGCCAGCTCCTCCGCCACCGTCTCCAGCCAGGAAAGCCGCTTTTGCAGCCCGTCCAGCAGAGTGAGAGACAGGGTGGGGCAGAGGGCTTTCAGCACCATGCCGGGGAAGCCCGCCCCGGTGCCCACGTCAATGAGCTTGGCATGCTCCAGACGCCCGCAGTTTAAAAGGGGCGCACAGTCCAGCATGTGCAGGGTGGCCACGTCAAAGGGCTGGGTGATGGCGGTGAGGTTCATCACCTGGTTTTGTTCCATTAATAAATTACCATACTTTGCCAGCTTGGCCGCCGCATCCGCCGGGTAGGCGGGGAGGTCCAGCTGGGCAAGGCCGGTGGAAATGAGAGATTCCATGGGCGCGTGCTCCTTTACAGGGGTGTGGTGACGTTGGCGATGAGGGCGGGCACGCCCAGCCAAAGCCCCAGCACCACCGCCACCAGGCACACCAGGCAGATGAGAATGGTGCCCACCAGGCCGCCGGGGGCGGTACCCTGGCGCTGGCGGTGGACGGCGATGAAGGGCACGCCAATTCCCACAGGCACCACCAGCAGGGGGGCGGTGCCGGGGAGGGTGCGGGCGGTGGCGATGGTGTAGGTGATCAGGGCAATGAGCATGAGCATGTACCCAATGCCAATCCAGGCCGCCACCCGCTTTTCATAGGAGGCGGGGGTGTAGCTGGGTTCTTGCTCCTCCATTACTTGCCCTCCTTCAGCAGATCACGGATCTCGGTGAGCAGCAGCTCCTCCTTGGAGGGCTTGGGAGCGGGGGCTGCCTCCTCCTTTTTCCGGTGGAGGCGGTTGAAGGCCTTGACGATGCAGAACACGGCGAAGGCCATGATGATGAAGTTGAGCACCGCCTCAATAAAGCTGCCGTAGGCGATGGTGGCGGAGCCCAGGGTGAGGGTCAGATCGGAGAAGGACACCCGATTGACCAGCAGCCCCAGCAGGGGCATGAGAATGTCGTTGGTGAGGGAGTCGGTGATGGACTTGAAGGCGCCGCCGATGATGACGCCCACCGCCAGGTCCAGCACGTTGCCCCGGTTCAAGAAGGTCTTGAATTCCCGAATAAAGGCTTTCATCTGTAGTTACCTCGTATGGTATCTCAGTGCTTGGGGGTGAGCACGGTGGTGCCGCCCATGTAGGGGCGCAGAGGCTCGGGGATGGTGACGGAGCCGTCGGCCTGGAGGTTGTTTTCCAGGAAGGCGATGAGCATACGGGGAGGAGCCACCACGGTGTTGTTCAGGGTGTGGGGCAGGTACATGCCGTTCTCGCCCTTGACCCGCATCTTCAGGCGGCGGGCCTGAGCGTCGCCCAGGTTGGAGCAGGAGCACACCTCGAAGTACTTCTGCTGACGGGGGGACCAGGCCTCAATGTCGCAGGACTTCACCTTCAGGTCGGCCAGGTCGCCGGAGCAGCACTCCAGCTGACGGACGGGGATGTCCAGGGAGCGGAACAGCTCCACGGAGTAGCGCCACATTTTCTCGTACCACTCCATGGACTCCTCAGGGCTACACACCACCACCATCTCCTGCTTCTCGAACTGGTGGATGCGGTACACGCCGCGCTCCTCAATGCCGTGGGCGCCCTTCTCCTTGCGGAAGCAGGGGGAGTAGGAGGTGAGGGTGTAGGGCAGGGAGGACTCGGGGATGATCTGGTCGATGAACTTGCCGATCATGGAGTGCTCGCTGGTGCCGATGAGGTACAGGTCCTCGCCCTCAATCTTATACATCATGGCGTCCATCTCGGTCTGGCTCATGACGCCCTCCACCACGTTGCCGTGGATCATGAAGGGGGGCACGCAGTAGGTGAAGCCCTTGTTGATCATAAAGTCCCGGGCGTAGGCCAGCACAGCGGAGTGCAGCCGGGCAATGTCGCCCATGAGGTAGTAGAAGCCGTTGCCGGACACGCGGCCAGCGGAGTCCAGGTCGATGCCGTCAAAGGACTCCATGATGGCGGTGTGGTAGGGCACCTCGAAGTCGGGGGTGGCGGGCTCGCCGAACCGCTCCACCTCCACGTTGAATTCATCGCTCTCGCCGATGGGCACGGAGGGGTCGATGATGTTGGGGATCTTCAGCAGGATGGAACGAATCTCCACCGCCAGCTTGCCCTCCAGCTCCTCCAGCTCGGCCAGGCGGTCAGCGTTGGCCTTCACCTGGGCCTTGACGGCCTCGGCCTCCTCCAGCTTGGAGGGGTCCTTCTTGGCCTGGCCCATGAGCATACCGATCTGCTTGGACAGGGAGTTGCGGGAGGCCCGCAGGTTGTTGGCCTCGGTCATGGCGTCCCGGTTCTGGCGGTCCAGCTCGATGACCTGGTCCACCAGGGGCAGCTTGGCGTCCTGGAACTTCTTCTTGATGTTCTCTTTGACAACCTCGGGGTTTTCCCGGATAAACTTGATGTCTAACATAATACTGGCTCCTTTATTCGTGTTTCTGGGAGAATATAAATGAAAAATGAATAGTGAATAATGAATAATTATGGTGTGCCGCTGTGCGGCACGGATTACATTTTGGGGCGGTAGGGGAGGGGCTTGCCCCTCCCGAATTTCTCAGAGTAATACCAGAAAACTGGCTGACAGAGCACCCTCAGGGCTTGCATTCTTCATTTTTCATTCTTCGTTCTTCATTGCCTGCGGCAGCTGGCCCAGCTGCTCCAGCAGGTTATTCAGATCGTCCACATTGTAGAACTCCAGCTCCAGGCGGCCCTTCTTCTTGCCGCTGGTGATCTTCACCTTGCGGCCCAGATGGCTGGCCAGCTGCTGCTGGGCCTGGTCGATATACATCTGGTTTTCGTTGGTGGGCTTCTCCTTCTTCACCTTGGGCTCCAGGGTGAAGTGCTTGGCGGCGGCCTCCGCCTGACGCACCGACAGCCCCTGTTCGGCAATCCAGGCGCCAAAGGCGGTCTGGGCCTGCTCGCCCTCCACCATGAGCACCGCCCGGCCATGTCCGGCGGACAGGATGCCCTGGGCCAGCTGTTCCCGGACGGCAGGGGGGAGGGAGGTGAGACGCAGGGCGTTGGCAATGGCGGGGCGGGACTTGCCCATCCGCCGGGCCACCTCCTCCTGGGTCAGGCCGTAGTCGGTGAGCAGCACCAAATACCCCTCCGCTTCTTCCATGGGGTTCAGGTCCTCCCGCTGGAGGTTCTCAATGAGGCCCAGCTCCATGACCTTGCGGTCGTCCGCCTCGATGATGACCACCGGCACCTCGCTGAGGCCCGCCTGCTTGGCGGCCCGCCACCGGCGTTCCCCGGCGATGATCTGATAGTATCCGGTGGAGAGACGGCGGACGGTGAGGGGCTGGATGATGCCGTGCTCCCGGATGGAGTCCGCCAGGTCGGCCAGGGACTCCTCGTCAAACCGCTTCCGGGGCTGGTTCAGCCCCGGCTCCACCTGGGAGATGGGCAGCTGTACCGAGCCCGCCTCTTGGGTCTGGAGGGCGGCGTCCCCCATGAGGGCGCCCAGGCCCCGGCCTAAGCCGCCTTTGACTTTTGCCATGTGGCTATCCCTTCCTTTCTATTTCAGTGGGATGTTTCACGTGAAACATCAGGCTTTGTTCTTGTTGTGAAACTCCTCCGCCAGGGCCTCATAGGCCTCGGCGCCTCGGGACCACTTGTCGTAGGCCAGCACCGGCTTGCCGTGGCTGGGGGCCTCGGAGAGGCGCACATTGCGGGGGATGACACTGGCGTACACCTTGCCGGGGAAGTACCGCTTGACCTCCTCCGCCACCTGCATGGACAGGTTGGTGCGTCCGTCGTACATGGTGAGCACCACGCCCTCCAAATCCAGGCTGGGGTTCAGGGACCGCTTGGCCAGACGCACGGTGTACATCAGATCGCTGAGACCTTCCAGGGCGTAGTACTCGCACTGGACGGGCACCAGCAGGGTGTCGGCGGCGCACAGGGAGTCCAGGGTGAGCAGCTCCAGGGAAGGGGGGCAGTCGATGAAGATATAGTCGTAGTTGTCCTTCACTTCCTCCAGGGCGTCCTTCAGCCGGTACTCCCGACGGTCCATGCCGATGAGCTCCACGGTGGCGCCGGACAGGGCCTTGTTGGAGGGCACCACGTCCGCCCAGGTGGTGGACACAATGGCCTTGGACATGGGGGCGTTGCCCAGCAGCACGTCATACACACTGGGGGAGTGGGACTTGTCCACACCGAACCCAGAGGTGGCGTTGCCCTGGGGGTCGAAGTCGCACACCAGCACCTTGTGGCCCTGTTGACCCAGAGCCGCGGCCAGATTGACACAGGTGGTGGTCTTTCCAACACCGCCTTTTTGGTTAACAATGGCAATGGTTTTTGACATAACACAACCCGCCTTTTTTCATTCAAAGGATAAACAGAACTGAGTTTGATTATACCGTTTTGTGAGGATTTTTTCAACCACCACAGTGTAAGAAAAATAGGTGTTTCACGTGAAACAAATTGGACTATCTCAGTCGGGTGACTGAGGTAGTCTGTTGTTCTATTTTTCCAAATACAGGCTTGCCAGCCGGGGACGCTCCGCTGGGGTAACTTTCTGACTGGGCAGAAAGTCACCAAAGACCCACCAAAGGCGGGGCCTTCCCCCGCCTTGTGGAATCCACCCCGCGGTACTGGGTGCACCTGCGTCCGTCTTGTTTCGGCCCTGGTCCGGGTGGGGTCACATAGATAGCTTGCCGTTCTACAGTTCGTGTTGACTCCTCTGATGGTACACGCTTCCATTGCCAGGGCCTACCATGGAGAAGCGGCGTTCCCGCCGCCGGGAGTCCGGCTTCGGATGACTGCCGCCGGGAGTGTTTGCCGCACTTCCTGTGTTGCTGTGGTAGGGGCCGTGGCTTGCCCGGCCCGTTGGTTTCCTGGCATTGCCCTGGGGGATTCGGGAGGGGCAAGCCCCTCCCCTACGCCCATCAACCCAAGAAATTTGGCGATGTTCAGGGCCTTTTTGTGCCCAGCCCACCAGAATTGCGCTGCCAGGCTCCCGACCGCTGGGAACAGCGGCTCACCAGAGTAAGGCCCTGGGAATCGAAGTACCATCCTACAGAGGAGTGGGCACCACCCACAGAATGTCTATGCCATCTATGTGACCTGAACCGTCCAGGGCCGAAGAGAGAAAGGCGCACGTTCCAACCAGTACCCCAGGGAGGTTCTTAGGGGGGAACGCCCTAAGCGGGTTTTGGTTCCTTTTGACCGAGCAAAAGGAACCCCCAGCGGGAAGCGTCCCCACCAGGCTGGCAAGCCTGAGACTTGGGAGGTTAGAAGGGCAACCTCTCAGTCAGGTATAATATATATAAGGAATAAAAGAAACACGCCGCCCCGAGCGCCGGGACGGCGTGTCCTCTTATTCCGCAGGTTTCTGAATGTGAATGGTCACCTTCACCCCATCCTCCACTTCCTCCTTGGTGCACTGGGTGTGCAGTCCCGCCGCCTCCATGAGTTTCACCGAGCGGCGCAGGGTGTTGAAGAATAACCGCACATCCTTAATGCGCAAAATAGGGGAGGGGGGCTGCTTGGTTTTGGTGTCCTGGCACAGCTTGGAGATGTACGCCTCCGACTGGGCCACCGTGAGGTTGTTGCGGACGATGTACTGGGCGGCCTTGCGCTGGTCGTCTCCGTTGTCCAGCCGCAGCAGCGCCCGGGCGTGCCGCTCGGTGAGCTGGGCCTGGCGGAGAATGTCGATGACGTCGGGGGGCAGCTTGAGAAGCCGCAGCTTGTTGGCCACCGCCGACTGGCTCTTGCCCACCCGCCGGGCCACCTCGTCCTGAGACATGTGGTGGAGGGTGATGAGGCGGCGCAGGGCGATGGCCTCTTCCCACACGTCCAGGTTGCGCCGCTGGATGTTCTCCACCAGGGCCAGCAGGGAGGAGGTCTCCTCATCCGTCTGAACCACCAGGCAGGGCACCATGGTCATCCCCGCCATCTGGGCCGCCCGCAGCCGCCGCTCTCCGGAGATGAGCTCCCACTCATTGCCCACCTTCCGCACCGACAGGGGCTGTAAGATACCCAGCTGCACGATGGAGTCGGACAGCTCTTGCAGCTCCGCCTGGGAGAAGATACTCCGGGGCTGGTTGGGGTTGGGGTGGATGCTATCCACGGGCAGGTTGAGCACCTGCCGTTTGTCCTTTAAAAAAAGTGCCATTCCTCATCTGCCTCCTGGGGAAACGCAGGTTTCCCTGTATTTTTCCACATTGTAGCACGAAGCTGTGGAAAAATTCTGTCGGAGTCTGGGATGGGAAATGGCACTTGTGAAGGTCAGGCGCGGAGGAAGCCCTTGCCGAAGATCTCGCTGGAGTTGGTGATGAGCATGAAGGCGTGGGGGTCGATGGCCTTCAGATGGCGGCGCAGAGCCACCGCCTGGGCTCGGGACAGGGCGGTGAGCACCACCCACTTGTCCTGATGGGAGTAGGCGCCCTCGCCCTTCCAGAAGGTGGCGGAGCGGTGGAGCGTATGGGTGATGAAGTCGCACACCTCTTCCGGACAGGAGGTCACCAGAATGAAGCTCTTCTTCCGGTTGAGAGACTCAATCACCGAGTCTACCAGAACAGACTTCAACACCAGGCCCAGCAGGGAGAAGAGGCCCGTCTCAATGTCAATCAAAACGAGGGTGGACCCGGCGATCAGTACGTCCACATAGAGCAGGGCCATGCCGATGTCCAAGCTGGTAAATTTTTTCAGTATCATGGCCAGGATATCGGTGCCGCCGGTGGAGCCCTGGGTGTTGAAGAGAATGGCAGAGCCCAGGGCGGGGAGGATGACGCCGAAGAACAGCTCCAGCAGCTTCTCGTCGGTGAGGGGGCCGGACAGAGGCACCAGCCACTCCAGCCCAGCCAGCATGCCGGAGAAGAGGAGAGAGCAGTACACGGTGCGCACGCCGAAGCCCCGGTTGAGTACCCCAAAGCCCAGCAGGAGGAAGGCCACGTTGATGACCGAGGCAAACAGGGAGGAGCTCACCGCAGGGAAGATGGAGGAGAGGATGACGGCGATGCCCGTCACCCCTCCGGTGGAGAAGTGATTGGGAAATTTGAAAAAGTAGGTACCCATGGCCACCAGAGCGGTGCCCAGGGTGAGCAGGGCATATTCCGTCAAGAATTGTTTCACTTTCATCGGCTTCGTACCCCTTTCTCTCTCATATCATTGGGCGAATTTGGGACCTTTTCTACAATTTGTTGATTACCCTTCTAAAGTGTAAATATTGTACCAGAAATAACACTTGACAACAAGCAAGATATGTGCAAAAAATAGAATGGAACAGCGGAAGTTTTTTTGTTAAAATATCAGGTATCTTATTTTTGTTCCGGGGTGAAATCCCGGGAAATGGACAAGAGAAGAGAGAGGAGCGAAGAGCGGTGAAACTGTTGGAACAGCGCATTCTGGAAGACGGGGTCATGGAGGGCGAAGACGTATTAAAGGTGGACAGCTTCCTCAACCACCAGATGGACGTGGGACTCTTTGCGGAGATGGGCAAGGAGTGGGCACGGCTGTTTGCCGACGACCACGTGACGAAAATCCTCACCATCGAGGCCTCCGGCATTGGCATTGCCTGTGTGGTGGCCCAGCAGTTTGGCGTTCCCGTGCTCTTTGCCAAGAAGAATAAGACCAAGAACATCGCCGGGGAGGTGTACTCCGCCCAGGTGGAGTCCTTCACCCATGGCCGGGTGTATGACATCATCGTGTCCAAGAAGTTTTTGGGCCCCGGAGACCGGGTGCTCCTCATCGACGACTTTTTGGCCAACGGCGCGGCCCTCCAGGGCCTGATCAAGCTGGTGCGGGATTCCGGCGCCACCCTGGTGGGAGCTGGCATTGCGGTGGAGAAGGCCTTCCAGCCCGGCGGCGATCTCATCCGCTCCATGGGGGTGCGGGTGGAGTCTCTGGCCCGCATCAAGGCCATGAGCTCCAAAGGCATCACGTTTTGTGATTAAAAGACCGCCATTGGGTGGTATACGGTGGTAGGGGCCGTGGCTTGCCCGGCCCGCTGCTGCCTGGATACCTGCGGGAGGGGCAAGCCCCTCCCCTACGCACTTTGGCGGAGAAACCACGATTTCAGAAAAGGAACCACCTTTTTTTGAAATAATAGTAGGAATCAGATAAGGGATATTTGAAGGAGGAACGAAACGTATGAAAAAGCGTATCCTTGCCCTGGTGATGGCTGGCGTCATGGCGCTGAGCCTGGCCGCCTGCGGCGGAAACAGCGACCCCAAGAGCTCCAACTCCGGCACTGCCGACAGCGACTTTAAGGTCGGCGCCATCTATATCAACAAGAAGACCGACACCGCCGGTTACACCTACGCCCACCACAAGGGCATCACCACCGCCATGGACGAGCTGGGCCTGGACCCTGACAGCCAGCTGGTCATCGTGGACGAGGTGCCCGAGGAGGACGACAAGGTGGCTGCCGCTGTGGACACCCTGGTGGGTGAGGGCTGTGATATCATCTTTGGTATCTCCTTCAACTACCTCAACGCCATGAACGCCAAGGCCGAGGAGTACCCCGAGGTGATCTTCTCCCACGCCACCGGCTACCTGTCCAACGAGACCAACTTCAACAACTACTTCGGCCGTATCTATCAGGCCCGCTACCTCACCGGCGTGGCCGCTGGTTTGAAGAGCCTGGAGACCGGCAACAATCATGTGGGCTATGTCTCCGCCTTCGGTACCCAGTACGCCGAGACCTGCTCCGGCATCAACGGCTTCGCCCTGGGCGTGCAGTCCGTGAACCCCGACGCCACCGTGTACGTCAAGGAGCTGGGCAAGTGGAACGACGAGCAGAACGAGTACGCCTTTGCCGAGGAGCTCATCAACAGCTATGACTGCGGCGTCATCGCCCAGCACTGTGACTCCGCTCAGCCTCAGATCGCCGCGGAGAAGGCCGGCGTGTTTGGCTGCGGCTACAACTCCGACATGACCGTGGACGCCCCCAAGGCCCACCTCACCGCCGCTGTGTGGAACTGGGACGTGTACTACAAGCAGGCCATCGACACCGCCATGACCTGCGGCGGCGCGGAGAACTTCGTCACCGCCATGGGCGGCCCCGCCTACTATGAGGGCCTGGTCAAGGGTCTGGTGGGCGTGTCCGAGCTCAGCGACAACTGCGCCCCCGACACCCAGGCTTACCTGGACGCCATCATCGAGCTGCTGGCCACGGGCGAGTGGGACGTGTTCTCCGGCGTGAAGCTGTCCTACACCAAGAATGACGACGGCTCCGTCACCATCACCCAGACCGACTCCGCTCTGAAGACCAACGACGGCAAGGAGATCGTGCCCGCTGGCGGCAAGAGCGTGGAGGACGCTGTGATCACCGGTACCATGAACTACTTTGTGGAGGGCGTGCAGGTGGGCTAAGGCCCGGCCCTCAAATTGAATCCAGCCCTGAACTCATCCGGGCCGGCCGGGAAAAACGGCCGGCCCGGATGGTTATTTCCCGGGGCAAAACCAGGAAATGAAAAATGAAGAATGAATAACGAATAATTATGGTGTGCCGCATTGCGGCACGGATTTTGATGTTTGGGCGTAGGGGAGGGGCTTGCCCCTCCCGAATCTCCCAGGGCAATGCCCAGGAGACAGCGGGCCGGGCAAGCCACGGCCCCTACCACGCCAGCAGTCCAAGAAGATACGCAGAGGCTCGAGGGCCTGCATTCTTCATGATTCATTCTTCGTTCTTCATTCAAAAGAGAAGGAGGCAGATTGCATGGCAGAAGAATATGCCGTGGAACTTCGTGGCATCACCAAGACCTTCGGTCCGGTGGTGGCCAACCACAACGTCAACCTGAATCTCCGAAAAGGAGAGATTCTCTCCCTGTTGGGAGAGAACGGTTCCGGCAAGACCACCTTGATGAACATGCTGTCCGGCATCTATACCCCCGACAGCGGCACCATTCTGGTGGACGGCCAGCCGGTGACCATTTCCTCCCCCCAGGACGCCAAGCGGCTGGGCATCGGCATGGTCCACCAGCACTTCAAGCTGGTGGATGTGTTCTCCGCCGCCGATAACATCTGGATGGGGGCCCAGGAGGCGGGCTTTGTGCTGAAAAAAGACCGCTACCGCAAGATTGAGGAGATGGCCAAAAAGTTCGGCTTCGACCTGGACCCCCGCAAGCAGGTGTGCAACATGGCGGTGTCCGAAAAGCAGACCCTGGAGATCATCAAGGTGCTCTACTACGGGGCCAAGGTCATCATTCTGGACGAGCCCACCGCCGTGCTCACCGTCCAGGAGATCGAAAAGCTCTTCGGCGTGCTCCGCCGCATGCGGGACGAGGGCCACTCCATCATCATCATCACCCACAAGCTCAATGAGGTGATGGACATCTCCGACCGGGTGGCTATTCTCCGCAAGGGCGAGTATATCACCACCGTGGACACCAAGGAGACCAACGAGCAGGAGCTCACCGAGTGGATGGTGGGCCACAAGATCGACCTGAACATTGAGCGGCCCAAGATGGAGAAGCTCAAGCCCCTGCTGGAGATTCGGGACCTGACCATCCGCAGCGACGAGGGCAACGTGGCCATCGACAACGTCAGCTTCTACATCCGCGGCGGCGAGATGCTGGGCGTGGCGGGCATCGCCGGATGCGGCCAGAAGGAGCTGTGTGAGGCCATCGCCGGATTGCGCCCCATCCAGGCGGGCAAGATGATTCACAAGGGCGAGAACATCGTGGGCCTGAGCCCCAAGGAGATTCTGGCCAAGGGCATCTCCATGTCCTTCATCCCCGAGGACCGTCTGGGCATGGGCCTGGCCCCCTCCATGTCCATCACGGACAACATGATCTTGAAGAACTACAACGACGCCAAAGGCCCCTTTGTGGACCGGAAGGCGGGCAGGGAGGACGCCCAGCGGGTGATTGAGGAGCTGGGGGTGGTGACCCCCTCCACCGAGACCCCGGTGCGCCGGCTCTCCGGCGGCAACGTGCAGAAGGTGCTGCTGGGCCGAGAGATCAAGGCGGGCCCCAACGTCATCGTCACCGCCTACCCGGTGCGTGGCCTGGACATCCACTCCTCCTATGCCATCTACAACATCCTCAACGAGCAGAAGAAGAGCGGCGTGGGCATCCTCTTCGTGGGCGAGGATTTGGACGTGATGATGGCCCTGTGCGACAAAATCCTGGTGCTGTGTCACGGCAAGGTCATGGGCGTGGTCCACGCCCACAAGACCACCAAGGAGGAGCTGGGCCTGATGATGACGGGCAGCCTGGACCTGACCCACAAGTACGAGGACAAGCCCGCCGGCTACGCCGCCGACAGCTTATTCCAAGAGGAAGGGGAGGAGAAGTAAGCCATGCGTGTGCACATCGTCAAGCGGGAGGACTGCCCGCTGCTCAAAAAAATCCTCCTCATTGTGGGAGCGGTGGCGTTGGCCCTGGTGCTGGGCGGCCTGGTGCTGCTGGCCATGGGCGTCAACCCCCTGGAATACTACTTCAAAATGTTCACCATGGGTATGGTGGGCAACAAGATCGCCTATAAGGCGGCGGAAAACTACCTGAAAATCCTGGTGCCTCTGATTCTCACCGCTTTGGGCCTATCTCTGGCCTTTAAGATGCGCTTTTGGAACATCGGCGGCGAGGGCCAGTTCATTGTGGGCGCCATTGCCGCCGCCGCGGTGGCCTTTCAGGCCGGGCCCGTGCTGCCCACTCCGGTGGTGCTGCTGCTGATGTGTCTGGCCGCCATGCTGGCCGCCGGACTGCTGGGCCTGTTTGTGGCCGCGCTGAAGGTGAAGTTCGGCACCAACGAGACCCTGCTCACCCTGATGCTCAACTACATCGCCCTGTACTTCCTCACCTTCCTGGGGGAGACCAAGGCGGATTGGAACTTCTTTCTGAGCGCAGAGTCCGCCCGTCCCACCTTCGCCAGCTTCACCTCCATGGTGTCCTTCCCCCGGATTATGCTGGGCAAGTTCGGGCTGAACATCTGCGTGCTCATTACGCTGGCTCTCGGCGTGCTGGTGTACGTCTACCTCAAGCGCACCAAGCAGGGCTATGAGATCGCCGTGGTGGGCGACTCCATGGGCACCGCCCGGTATGCAGGCATGAAGGTGAGCACCATCGTGCTGCGCACCGTGTTCCTCTCCGCCTGCCTCATCGGCCTGGCCGCCGCCTTCAAGGTGGGCACCGCCGGCATTCTGTCCGCCTCCATCACCGACGATGTGGGCTGGACCGGTATCATTGTGGCCTGGCTGGCCAAACTGAGCACCGTGGGCATCTTCCTGGTGTCCGCCCTCATCGGCGTGCTGCAATACGGCTCCACCGCCGCTGCCGCCACCTTTGCCTCGGTGGATTCCAGCTTTGCCGACATGCTCCAGGGCGTCATTTTGTTCCTGGTGCTGGCGGCGGACTTCTTCACACGCTTCCGTGTGGTCATCGCCAAAAAGGAGGTGGAGCGCCATGGATGATAAGCTGAACATTGTCACCACATTCCTCCACAACATCATTGTGTATAACATCCCCCTGCTCTACGGCACCGTGGGAGAGATCACCATTGAGAAGTCGGGCAGCCTGAACCTGGGTGTGGAGGGCACCATGGCCGTGGGCGCCATCTTCGGCTATATCCTGGGCTGCTATGCCAACTCCATGGTGGTGGGCGTGCTGGTGGCCTTCCTCACCGCCGCCCTGTGCGGCCTCATCTTCGCCGTGCTCACCGTCACCTTCCAGGCCAACCAGAACATCACCGGTCTGACCATCACCACCTTCGGCCTGGGCGTGTTCTTCTTCGTGGGCAACGGCGTGAAGGCGGTGAGTTGGCCCGCCATGAACAACTACTCCAACATCCAAAACGGCTTTGCCGACCTGGCCATCCCGGGCCTGTCCAACATCCCGGTGCTGGGCGAGGTGCTCTTTGACCACAACGTCCTGGTGTACCTGGGTGTGGTCATCGCCCTGGTGATGTGGTGGTACTTGAAGTACACCCGCACCGGGCTGCGGCTGCGGGCCGTGGGTGAAAACCCCGCCGCCGCCGACTCTGTGGGCATCAACGTGCGCCGCTATAAGTACCTGCACATCTGCCTGGGCTCCGGCATCATGGGCATTGGCGGCTACTACATGGGCCTGAACATGAACGGCTCTCTCTCCTCCAGCTGCTGGATCAACGGCTATGGCTGGATTGCCGTGGCCCTGGTCATCTTCGCCAACTGGAGCCCCGCCTTCGCCATGGTGGGCACCGTGGTGTTCGGCTTCTTCAACACCCTGCGGGTGTCCGGCCCCTCTCTGGCCATGGTCTTCCCCGGCCCCCTGGGCTGGCTGGCAGGTGTTCCCTCTCAGCTGTACCAGGCCTTGCCCTTTATCATCACCGCTCTGGTGCTCATTGCCACCTCGGTGAAAAAGAGCAAGAACAGCGGACAGCCTGCGGCCCTGGGCCTCAACTACTTTAGAGAAGAGCGATAAAAGCGCAAAAACTTCCACACCCTACACAAAGGGTGTGGAAGTTTTTTTGCGCCCAAGAGCCTCCCTTGTGGGAAGAAAGCAGGTTCTAGCTTGCCAGCCAAGGGACGCGCTCCGCTGGGGGTCTATTTTTGAGCGGCCAAAAATAGACGAAAAAGCCGCTTAGGGCGTTCCCCCCTAAGGACCTCCCCTGGGGTACCAGGCTGAAACTGCGTCATGTTGACCCTCGGCCCGTCACCCTTGCTGTGGCTCCTGTTTGTGCCACCACACCAGGCCACCCTGGGAAACTGGCCCTATGGCTGGGCGGTTTCCATGACCGGGCCTCCCTGGAGAAGCGGCGTTGCCGCCGCCGGGAGCCAGGCCATCGGCAGCTGGAAACAGCTGCTTTACCAGGGTAAGGCCCTGGGGGTAGAAGCATACGCCAGCAGAGGAGCAGGCGCTCCCAATAGAATTACCATGCCATCTATGTGACCCCACCGGGCCAAGGGCCGAAGATCACCCTGACGCAGGAGCAGCCTTGTACCGGCGGGGTGGATTCCACAAGGAGGGGGAAGGCCCCTCCTTTGGCGATTCTTTGGTGGCTTTCTCATCGTTGAGAAAGCCACCCAGCGGAGCGTCCCCACCCAGGCCGGTGGACATCTCCAGACAAATCGGAGAAGAACCAGCCCTCTGGAAGAGAAAACAATAAAAGCCCCGGAGCCGCTTGCAAAGCTCCGGGGTTTTTTAGAAGGATGGAGGATAGAATGAAAAAGAAAGGATATCTCTTGCAAGTGTTATGATACGCAACAGTCATTACAAAAGTTTGTGCACAATTGTTACAAAAGTATTAAATGATGCAAAGACTTTGTAAAGTCACCGGAGAGTGGAAAAAAACTCCTCCAAAATCCCCCGGCAGGCCTCTTCCAATAGGCCGCCGTAGATGCGGGGGTGGTGATTGAATCGCTCCTCGAAGAGGTTGAGCACCGACCCGCAGCACCCGGATTTGTCCTCACGGGCCCCGTAGCGCACACAGGCGATGCGGGAATTGATGATGGCCCCGGCGCACATGGGGCAGGGCTCCAGGGTGACGTACAGGGTGCACCCGGTGAGCCGCCAGGAGCCCACAGCGGCACAGGCCATGTTGATGGCCTCCACCTCAGCGTGGGCGGTGGCTAGGCCGTCCGCCTCCCGGCGGTTGCGGCCCCGGCCAATGATGTCTCCCTCTGGGGAGACGATGACGCAGCCCACGGGCACGTCTCCCTGGGGGATGCAGGCACGGGCCTCCTTCAGGGCCTCCTCCATGTATTCCTCGTGGGTCATGTTACTTGTCAGTGAGGATGGTCACCGAGTTGATGACGGGCTGCTCCGAGGCGGGAATGGTGCCGTTGTTGTCGGTGGGCTGGGCGTCCTTACAGATGGCGTCCACCACGTCCATACCCTCGGTGACGGTACCGAAAGCGGCATAGTCGGGGTCCAGGAAGGTGGAGTCCTCATGGACGATGAAGAACTGGGAGCTGGCGGAGTTGGGGTCGTTGGAGCGGGCCATGGAGATGGTGCCCCGCTTATGGGACAGGGGGTTGTCCCAGCCGTTGGAGGAGAACTCGCCCACGATCTCATGCTCGGAGCCGCCGGTGCCGTTGCCCTCGGGGTCGCCGCCCTGAATCATAAAGCCGTCCATGATGCGGTGGAAGGTCAGGCCGTTATAGAAGCCGCTGTTGGCCAGCTCCACGAAGTTGGCGCAGGTGATGGGGGCGGCGGACTGGTCCAGCTCCACGGTGATGGTGCCGTAGTCCTTCACGTCGATGCGGGCGGTGTAGGTCACGTCCTCCTCCAGAGCGGGCGGGGTGTAGGTGTCGGCACTGGTGGTGACGGTGGGATTGGCAGTGTTCTGAGCACCGGAGGTGGTGGAGGGCTTCTGGGTCAGCACCACAGCGGCGATGATGAGGATGGCCACCACCACAATGGCGCCGATGCCCCACACCAGGGGATTGGACTTCTTGGCGGGCTGGGTGGGCTTGGCCTTGGCCTGGGGGGCGGAGTGGGGATTGGATTTCTTGTTCTTTTTCTTAGACATGATGGTAGGTTCCTTTCTTGTGTAAGACTGTCCACAGTGTACACCAAAAATGGGGGAAAGGGAAGGGCTTAACGCCTCCCTTGTGCAAAGGAAGGTGGCCCGGCGTGATGGGGCCCCCGCCAAAGCCCAGCGCAAGCGGGTTTGGTGGGGAGAGGAGGTGCGACGGCGTGAGCGAGACTTGTCCCGCCTCTCAGGGGCGAGGCGAGGGATACACAGTCCGCACCGACGAGACGGAGGGATTGACCGTTTCATCTCACAGTCTCAGGCTTGCCAGCCAGGGTTTGCTCCGCAGGGTGACTTTCTGATTGGGCAGAAAGTCACCAAAGACCCACCAAAGGCGGGGCCTTCCCCCGCCTTGTGGAATCCACCCCGCGGTACGGGATGTCCCTGCGTTCTCCTTGTTTCGTCCCTGGACTAGTTCATGTCACATAGATGGCGTTGCATTCTATGGGTTATATCTGCTCCTCTGTTGGTGCCAGCTTCTACCCCCAGGGCCTTACCCTGGCCAGCAACTGTTCCCAGTTGCCGGGGGCCGGGCGCAAAAAGCCCCTGAACATTGCCGAATTTCTTGCGTTGTTGGGTGTAGGGGAGGGGCTTGCCCCTCCCGAATCCCCCAGGGCAATACAAGGGAACCAACGGGCCGGGCAAGCCACGGCCCTTACCGCAGCGCAACAGGATGGTGCAGCAAAACCCCCGGCGGCGGGAACGCCGCTTGGCCAAGGTAGGCCCGGACTTGGAAACCACCTGGTGATAGGGCCAGCTGCCCAGGGTAGCCTGGTGTGGTGGCACAAACAGGGGCCACAGCAAGGGTGACGGGCCGAATTTCGTTTTGACGCAGGCCCAGCCTCGTACCCCAAGGGAGGTCCTTAGGGGGGAACGCCCTAAGCGATTCTTTCCCCGATTTCTCATCGGGGAGAAATCGGGCATAAGCGGAGCGTCCCCGGCTGGGACGCTGGTTTTCACCAAGGAAATCGGAGAAGGTCAGGCTTCCACCGTTCGCAGGTTGCCCCTCTCCCCAGGAGAGAGGGCAAGACAAGGGCCTGTTGCAGCTGCAACAGGCCCTTGCAATGGGAAAAGGGGAACTTACCGCTTGTTGGACTTGCGCCAGATGTGCATAGCCTCGGCGGCGGCAATCAGCTCGTCCCGGAAGCGGGGATCGGCCACGGAAATCAGGCCCTCGGCACGCTCCCAAGTGGTCTTGCCCTTGACGTTGAACATGCCGTGCTCGGTGACCACATAGTGCAGGTTGCTCCGGGTGCAGGTGGCAATGGAGCCCTCAATGAGGGTGGGACGGATGCGGGACTTCACCTCGCCGGTGGCCTTATCCTTGAAGGTGGAGGAGCAGCAGATGAAGCTCTTGCCGCCACGGGAGAGGTAAGCGCCCATGACGAAGTCCTGCTGACCGCCAGCGCCGCTGATGTGGTGGATGCCGGAGGACTCAGAGGAGACCTGGCCGAAGAGGTCGATGTCCACTGCGCCGTTGATGGAGATGAAGTTGTCCAGGGTGGACATCCGGGCGATGTCGTTGGTGTAGTCCACGGGTGCGTTCATGCACTCGGGGTTGTTGTCCAGGAAGTCGTACAGCTCCTGGGTGCCGGCGGCGAAGGCGTAGGTCTGGCGGCCCTGGTCGAAGTTCTTCCGGGCGCCGGTGATCTTGCCAGCCTTGGTCATGGCCACAAAGGCGTCCACGTACATCTCGGTGTGCACGCCCAGGTCCTTCAAATCGGACTGAGCGATCATTTGGCCCACAGCGCCGGGCATGGAGCCGATACCCAGCTGGAGGCAGGCTCCGTTGGGGATCTCGGCCACGATCTGACGGGCCACCGCCAGGTCGATCTCGGAGGGCTCGCTCAGGCCGGGCATGGTGCCGATGGGGCCGTTGGGGCCCTCCACAATGGCGTTGACCTGGGAGATGTGCACCCCGGTGTGGTAGCCGCCCAGGCAGCGGGGCATATTCTCGTTGACCTCCACGATGATGTGCTTGGCACGCTTGCACATGTCATACAGGTGGGAGGCGTTGGGGCCGAAGTTGAAGTAGCCGTGCTGGTCCATGGGAGCGACCTGGAACATGGCCACGTCGACGGGGTCGATGCAGTCCCGGTAGTAGCCGGGCAGCTCGGAGTAGCGGATGGGGGCGTAGTAGGCCAGACCCATCTTCACCAGCTTGCGCTCCACTCCGGACATGTGCCAGGAGTTCCAGGTGAAGTGCTCGGCGGGATTCTCGATCTGGGCGATGGCGGGCATGTGCAGCAGGATGCCGCCCCGCACCTTCACGTCGTGCAGCTCACCCATGCGTCCGGCCAGAGCCTGGTCCAGCACCTCGGCGGTGTTGGTACACCAGCCGTAGTCCACCCAGTCCCCGGACTTGACCACCTTCACCGCCTCTTCCGCGGTGGTGAGCTTCTGACGGTATTCTTCCTGATAGCTCATAAGATACCTCCAAAGTAATGAAGAATGAAAAATGAATAATGAAGAATTATGGTGTGCCGCTTCCAGCGGCACGGATTTGGATTTGTTGGGCGTAGGGGAGGGGCTTGCCCCTCCCGAATCCCCCAAGGCAATACCAGGGTAACCACGGGCCGGGCAAGCCACGGCCCCTACCACGGGGTACCCATCAAAGGGGATAATACTCAAACAAGGGTGTGGGGTGATCCCCCACACCCTTGTCTACGGATGTTATTGAAAAAGATTACACCTTTTCAAAGATAGTGGCAACGCCCATGCCGCCGCCGATGCACAGGGTGGCCAGGCCGCGCTTGGCCTCGTCACGCTTCTGCATCTCGTGGAGCAGGGTGACGATGATACGAGCACCGGAAGCGCCCACGGGGTGGCCGATGGAGATGGCGCCGCCGTTGACGTTGACCTTGCTCATGTCGAAGCCCAGCTCACGAGCCACAGCGATGGACTGAGCGGCGAACGCCTCGTTGGCCTCCACCAGATCCACGTCCTCGATCTTCAGGTCGGCCTTGGCCATGGCCTGACGGGAAGCGGGCACGGGGCCCACGCCCATGATCTTGGGATCCACGCCGCCCTGGCCCCAGCTGACCAGCTTGGCCATGGGCTTCAGGCCGTACTTCTCCACAGCCTCACCGGAGGCCAGCAGGATGGCGGCAGCGCCGTCGTTGATGCCGGAGGCGTTGGCGGCGGTCACGCGCTGCACGTGCTGCTTGGCATCGGCCTCGTGGACCTGAGTGACCTCAAAGGTGTGGACGATCTCGTCCTCCACGCCCTCGGGACCCACGGGGAAAGCGCCGCGCAGCTTGCCCACGGACTCCATGGTCACGCCAGCCTTGGGGAACTCGTCCACCTTGAACTCCACCATTTCCTTCTTCTTCTTCACCATCACGGGAACGATCTCGTCCACGAACTTGCCAGCGGCCTGAGCAGCCTCGGTCTTGTTCTGGGAGCTGACGGCGAAGGCGTCCATCTCCTCGCGGGTGATGCCCCACACGTCGGCGATGTTCTCGGCGGTGGTGCCCATGTGGTAGTTGTTGTAGGCGTCCCACAGACCGTCACGGATCATGGTATCCACAACCTTCTTGTCACCCATGCGGGCGCCCCAGCGCTCGTTGGGCAGGGCGAAGGGAGCAGCGGACATGTTCTCGGTGCCGCCAGCCACGATCACGTCAGCGTCGCCAGCCAGGATGGCGCGAGCGCCCTCGATGACGGACTTCATGCCGGAGCCGCACACCATGCCCACGGTGTAAGCGGGGACGGAGTAGGGGATGCCGGCCTTCACGCTCACCTGACGGGCGGGGTTCTGGCCCTGGGCAGCAGTGAGGATGCAGCCGAACATGACCTCGTCCACCTGCTCGGGCTTCACGCCGCCACGGTTCAGAACTTCCTTGACCACGGTGGCGCCCAGGTCCACGGCGGGCACGTCCTTCAGGGAGCCGCCGAAGGAGCCGACAGCGGTGCGGCAGCAATTGACCACGTATACTTCTTTCATGATGTGTAACCTCCAGTATGATGTAAAATGATCTTCTTGGATGTCGTAGTTACCCCGATTATACCCGAAGATTGTGAAAAAATCAACAATACAATTTTGTAAAGTTCATAGAAAAAATTAGAAAAATGCTTGGTGGATTTCCACGGAAATTAGGCGAAATGAGAGGATACGTTAGACGAAGAGTGAAAAAATCTCTTTTCCACCTCTGTCACCACAACAGGAGTTATGGACAAAATCACCACGACCAGCCATTGCTGGAAGGTGAGAAAGGTGACGTGAAACACCCCCATCAAGGGGGGCAGCAGGAGGACAGCCAGCTGGAGGGCGGCGCCCACCACAAAGGCCTGGTTCATGGCGGGGTTGGTGAACACCCCCAGGGAGAGCAGGGACTGGTGCTCGCTGCGCACGTCAAAGGCGTGGAACAGCTGGCAGAAGGTGAGGGTGGCAAAGGCCATGGTGTTGGCGGTGGCGTCGGCGGTGGTGGGGTCGCCCAGCACGTACTCCCCCACAAAATAGGCCAGCAGGGTCAGCGCCCCCACCAGCGCCCCCTGCCAGAGAAGCCGGATGGTAAAGGCGGGGGTGAACAGGGGCTCGTGGGCCTTGCGGGGTGGCTTCTCCATCACGTCCGCCTCCACCGGCTCCAGGCCCAGGGCCAGGGCGGGGAGGGAGTCGGTGACCAGATTGAGCCAGAGAAGCTGCACCGGCACCAGGGGGGCCTGGTGGAAGTGGAAGAGGGTGGCCAGAAACAGGGTCAAAATCTCCCCGATGTTGCAGGAGAGCAGGTAGTGGATGGACTTTTTGATGTTGGCGTAGATGCCCCGGCCCTGCTCCACGGCGTGGACGATGGTGGCAAAGTTGTCGTCGGTGAGAATCATGTCGGCGGCCCCTTTGGCCACGTCGGTGCCGGTGATGCCCATGGCGCAGCCGATGTCGGCGGCTTTCAGAGCAGGGGCGTCATTCACGCCGTCCCCGGTCATGGCCACCACGTATCCCTTGTTTTGCAGGGCCTGGACAATGCGCATTTTGTGTTCCGGGGACACCCGGGCGTACACGGTGAATTTGTCCGCCTCCTGTTCCAGCATCTCCTGGGGCATAAAGTCCAGGTCCGCTCCGGTGAGGGCCATGTCCCCCTCCCGAAAGATGCCCAGCTCCTTGGCGATGGCCACGGCGGTGAGTTTGTGGTCTCCGGTGATCATCACCGGACGAATCCCCGCTTGAAAGCACTGGGCCACCGCCTGTTTCACCTCCACTCGGGGCGGGTCAATGAGGCCCATGAGCCCCACAAAGGTGAGATCGTGCTCTAAGAGGGCCTCCATATCCCGGGGCGGCGGGATGACGTCCACATCCTTGTAGGCGCAGCCCAGCACCCGCAGGGCGTTCTGGGCCATGGCGGCGTTGGCGCTCTCCACCTGCCGCAGGGTGGGCACGTCCAGGGGCACCGAGGCCCCAGAGAGAATGTGGGTGCACCGGGACAGGAGCACATCCGGGGCCCCCTTCACCATTACCCGGTATCGCCCCCGCAGAGGGTGCACGGTGGTCATGAGTTTTCGCTGGGAATCGAAGGGAATTTCCGCCACCCGTGGCATTTCCTGTTCCAAAATCTCCTTGTCCAGCCCCTCCTCCAGGGCGGCGTCCACCAGGGCGGTCTCGGTGGGGTCCCCCAGCAGGTGGGGCACCCCGTCCGAGTCATGGTTCAGGGTGGCGTCGTTGCACAAAGCCCCCACAATGAGGGCTTCCAGGCGGTGCTTTTCCCGGGCGGTCCAGATTTGCACCACGGTCATGCGGTTCATGGTCAACGTGCCCGTCTTGTCCGAGCAAATCACCCCGGCGCAGCCCAAGGTCTCCACCGCCGGGAGCTTTTTCACAATGGCGTGGTGGCGCACCATCCGCTGTACCCCCAGGGCCAGCACGATGGTGACAATGGCGGGCAGGCCCTCAGGGATGGCGGCCACCGCCAGGGCCACGGCGGTGAGGAACATGTCCAGCAGGGGGATGTGGTAGAGAAGGCCGATGCCGAACATCACCGCGCACACCCCCAGGCAGGCAAAGGACAGGGTGGAGGAGATCTCCCCCATCTTCCGCTGGAGGGGGGTGGAGGGGTCGGACTGATTGAGGAGCATTCCGGCGATGCGCCCCACCTGGGTGTCCATGCCGGTGGCGGTGACCACGCAGGTGGCCCGGCCATTGGTGATGACGGTGGAGGAGATGACCATGTTGGACTGGTCTCCCACCTCGGTGTCCTCGGCCAGCACCGCCCCCGACTCCTTGGACACCGGCACCGACTCCCCGGTGATGGCGGACTCGTCCACCTTCAGGTTGGCACAGTGTAAAATGCGGCCATCGGCGGGCACCAGGTCTCCCGCCTCCAGCAGGATGATGTCACCGGGCACCAGCTGGCGGGTGTCCAGGCGGAGGGTCTGGCCGTCCCGCACCACCCTGGCCAGGGGGGCGGACATCTGCTCCAAGGCCTCCAGGGCCCTGTGGGCGCTGTTCTCCTGGGTGATGGAGATCACCGCATTCACCACCACAATGAGGAGGATGATTACCGCCTCAATCCAGTCCTCGCCGTGGGTGGAGATGAGGGAGAGGGCGGCGGCGAAGAGGAGCACCACGATCATGGGGTCTTTGAGCTGGAGGAGAAAGCGCAGAATGAGGGGGGTGGGTTTGGGCTTTTCCAGTTGGTTGGGGCCATATTGCTGGAGGCGCTGGGCGGCTTGGGTGGAGGTCAGGCCCCGGCTGGAGTTGGTGTCCAGCTCCTGGAGGGCCTGGGCCGAGCTTTTGGTGTACCACTGGGTCATAACGATGCACTCCTTTGTTGTTCGGGTGCAGGGGAGGAGGGGACAAAAAAAGACCAATCCGCACGAAAATTGCGCGGATTGGTCTATATTTTTCTGTTCTCTGTGCCCGCTGCACGTCTTTTGTGGGTGCATTGTATCAGGGGCACACAGTGAGTGCAAGGGAAAAATGGCGAGGGGGAAGGGGCAATGAATAGTGAAGAGTGAATAGTGAATAAGTATGGTGTGCCTGCGGCACGGATTTTATAAGGGAACACAGTCCCCGGCAGACCGCCGTAGGGGCCGGGCTTGCCCGGCCCGAAAACCCAGGGCAATGCCAGGGGAGCTGCGGGAGGGGCAAGCCCCTCCCCTACGCATAGCAAACCAAGAAATGCGGCAATGTTTTGGGACTGCATTCTTCAT
>NZ_SJOS01000033.1:0-27925 GCF_012027765.1 Pseudoflavonifractor sp. SW1122
ATTCCAGGTGGGATGGGGGGCGCAGCAGGCCCGAATGAGGCAGCCCGCCCCCTCTGCCAGCTCCACCAGCAGGGGGCTCACCGGCTCCTCCGGCTCCCACACGCCCACTTGCCACATGTCCGCCACCTCCCGGATGATCTGCCCTTAGAATGGCTGTTTGGGGAAAAATTATACCCTTATCTGTGTTTTCTCTGGTGAATGACGTAGTTGATGAGGCTGCCCACAATGAGGATGTTGCCGCACAGGTACAGCCACACCAACAGGATGATCACCGAGGTCAACGACCCGTACACCAGGGAGTACCGGGTGGAGTGTTCCATAAAGGCGGAGAAAATCATGGAGGCCACGGTCAGCGCCACCGCCGCCACCAACGCACCGGGAATCACCGGGGGCCGGGGGTGGCCCAATGGGGCAGAAAACCGGTACAGCAGCAGGATAAACAAAAACACCAGTGCAATGAGCATCAGATACTTGGACCACTGCCAGGTGTCCACCTTGGCCACCAGGTCCTCCAGTTTCAGCAGCTGCCCCACCATGCGGAAAAACCAGTTTCCGGTGACCACCACGGTGATGGACAGGTAGATGGTAATGAGCAGCAGCACGGAAAAGATGAGACTGGCAATGAGCTGAAAAATCCCCTGGAAGGTGGCTCTGCCGTAAATTTCGTGCATGATGTTCATCAATCCCCGCACGGCAGCGGAGGCAAACAGGGCGGACATAAACACGCCAGCCACCAGCATGGCGTCGGACTGGTGGGTGTCCAGATAGTGCAAATAGTCCTGGAAAATGGCCAAAACCTCCTGGGGCAGCACGTAGCTGGCCTCCTCCAGCAGCGCGGACATCTCCAGGTTGAGCTTGGAGACGAAGGCGGAGACGCAGATGAGAATGGGGAAAAAGGTCAGGAGCAGAAAATAGGCCAGCTCGGCGGCGGAGCGGCTGACCCGGTGGACAAAATACAGCTCCACCACGTCTGCCACAAATCCCACGGGCGGAACCTGCCGAGCATTCTCCCACAGGCGTTTCACGGCAAGTCACCTCCTTTTGTACCGAAAAAACTACTTCTCAGTATAACACAAGATGAAAAGGCCGGACAACGGGAATTTTGTCCCAGAGGCTGTCTTGCTCTGGGGAAGGCGGCCGCTCGTCCGGGCTAGAGAGGAGCGGGCTTGCTCTTCTCCGATTTCTCAGGCGGAAACCAGCGCCCCCACCGGGGACGCTCCGCTGGGCCCAATTTCTCCCCGATGAGAAATTGGGGAAAGAATCGCTTAGGGCGTTCCCCCCTAAGGACCTCCCTGGGGTACGAGGCTGTCCCTGCGTCAAGTCTAGGTTCGGCCCGTCACCCTTGTTGTGGCCCCTGTTTGTGCCACCACACCAGGCTACCCTGGGCAGCTGGCCCTATGGCTGGGTGGTTTCCACCTCCGGGCCTACCCTGCCCCAGCGGCGTTCCCGCCGCCGGTCATCACCACCGCACCATAGGTCCTGCATTTTTCATTATTCATTATTCATTATTCATTCTTCATTCATCATTATTCTACGAGCATATTCAATTCCTCCACGCTCAGAGACGGATTCAAAGCCAAACTCACCGCATACCCCAGCACCCGGGACAAATCCGCCACCCGGCTGTCCGCCTCTCGGGGCGTGACAAACAGTTCTCGCCCCGGTATCTCCTCTGGAGCACGCTCTCCCAGCAGGTCCTGGATGAGGGTGGCCCCGTCCACCACCGTGGGCACCCCCAGACTCAGCACCGGCACCCCCAAGGTGTCCCGGCTGAGGGCGTAGCGGTGATTTCCCACCCCGGAGCCGGGGACGATGCCCACATCGGACAGCTGCACCGTGCGGCACAGCCGCTCCACCGACCGGGAGGCCAGGGCGTCCACGGCGATGACACAGCTGGGGTGGAGCTTGTCCACCACCGCCTGGACCAGCACCCCGCTCTCCACCCCCGTGGTGCCCAGCACCCCGGCGGCCAGGGCCGCCACCGCTCGCAGGTGGGAAAACTGGGGCAGGGCCTCCACCAGGTGCCGGGTCACCAGGGTGAAATCCACCGCCCTTGGCCCCACCAGGTCCGGGGTCATGGCCCGATTGCCCAGCCCCACCACCAGGGCCAGCCCCTTCGTTGGAAGCATGGGGGCCAACAGCCCGGCGATGGCCTCCACCGCCCGGGAAAACCCCGCCTCTTCCCTTCTCAGCAATCCGTCCAGCTCCACCGTCACATAGGTGCCTATCGGCTTGCCCAGCACCTGGGCCGCCTGTGGCGTGCGCACCTGCACCACGTGGGCCTCGTACCCATGGCAGGTCTCGTCCCGGCACTCCACCCCCTCCACATCCCGGTGGAGCTGGTGGGCCTCCTGGGCCAAATCCGTGCGAATGCCTGTCATACCCTCTCTCCTTCCACTACATGTTGTGCAAAATGGGAACATGTCTCCCTATTTTTTGCCCTGGAAAAAAATTTTATACAAATAGTAAATTAAGTGTTGCTTTTTTCGGAGTTTCATGCTAGAATACATATCTGCGACGGGAAACTGCGCAAAAACATAAAATCACATCGGAGGAGGTGTTTGGTTTGCCCAATATCAAGTCTGCCAAAAAGCGTGTTCTGGTGAATGCTACCAAGGCGGCTCAGAACAAGGCTCAGAAGTCCGCGCTGAAGACCGACCTGAAGAAGTTTGAGGCCGCGGTGGCCGAAGGCAACCGCAGCGAGGCCGATGCCGCTTATAAGGTGGCCGTTAAGGCCGTGGATCAGGCTGCTGCCAAGGGTCTGCTGCACAAGAACAATGCCGCTCACAAGAAGAGCGCCATGACTGTGAAGCTCAACAAGCTGGCCTGAGCAAGTGGCGTCTGATCGCTGAAACCAAAGCACAAAAAGCCGTCTGCATTGCAGACGGCTTTTATGTTTCTCAAAAGGAGTGTCTTGCCGTGATTCGATGGGAATGTGACTACGCCGAGGGGTGCCACCCCGCCCTTCTGGATGCCTTAACACGCACCAACATGGAGCAGACCCCCGGCTACGGGGTGGACGCGCACTGTGACCGGGCCAGAGCCCTGATTCGGGACCTGTGCCAAGCCCCGGAGGCTACGGTGGAGTTTTTGGTGGGGGGCACCCAGACCAACACCACCGTCATCGCCGCCGCTCTGCGGCCCCACCAGGGGGTGCTGTGCGCCCACACCGGCCACATCAACTGCCACGAGACCGGAGCCATCGAGTCTACCGGCCACAAGGTGCTCCCCCTCCCCTCGGAGGACGGGAAAATCACCGCCCAGCAGGTGCGGGCAGCGGTGGAGGCCCACTGGCAGGACGCCACCCACGAGCATGTGGTGCAGCCGGGGATGGTGTACCTCTCCCACCCCACCGAGCAGGGCACGGTGTACACCGCCTCAGAGCTCACCGCCATCTCCCAGGTGTGCCGGGAGTTTGGCCTCCCCCTCTTTGTGGACGGGGCCCGGCTGGCCTACGGCCTGGCCGCGGAGAAGAGCGTCACCCTCCCCCTGCTCTATGAGCTGTGCGACGTGTTCTACCTGGGCGGCACCAAGGTGGGGGCCCTGTTCGGGGAGGCGGTGGTGATCTCCAACCCCGCCCTGGCCCGGGACTTCCGCTACCTCATCAAGCAGCGGGGCGGGATGCTGGCCAAGGGCCGCCTGCTGGGGGTCCAGTTCGAGACCCTGCTGGAGGACGGCCTCTATTTCCGCCTGGGAGAAAACGGCGTGGAACAGGCCCGCAAGCTGTCCCAGGCCTTCCAGGCCAAGGGCTACCCCATGCGCTACGACTCCCCCACCAATCAGCTTTTCCCCGTTCTGCCCGATGCCCATCTGGCCAAGCTGGCAGACCGCCACGTCTGGTCCTTCTGGGAGAAGGTGGACGCAGACCCACACCGCCGTGCGCTTTTGCACCAGCTGGTGCACCACCGATGCGCAGGTGGCACAGTTGGTGGCGGATTTGGAGAAGCTATAAGACAAAAAACGTGCCGCTTTTGCGGCACACCTTACTTCTTCCCTATTCACTATTACCTATTCACTCACCCAGATACAAAAAATCCCCCCGGTGTAAACCGAGGGGGATTTTTATGTATCTGGGTTAGGCCAGAGCGGCGGTGATGATGGCCATGGAATAGACCTCCATGGCGTTGCAGCCACGGGACAGGTCGTTGATGGGGGCGTTCAGGCCCAGCAGGATGGGGCCGTAGGCGTCAAACTTCCCAAGGCGCTGCACCATCTTGTAGCCGATGTTGCCGGCGGAGATGTTGGGGAAGATGAAGGTGTTGGCATGGCCAGCCACGGGGGAGTCGGGGCACTTCAGGCCGCCCACGGCGGGGGACACGGCGGCGTCAAACTGCAGCTCGCCGTCCACGGCGAAGTCGGGGTTGGTGGCCAGCAGCTTCTCGGTGGCGTTGCGCATCTTGTCCACGTCGGGACCCTTGCCGGAGCCCTTGGTGGAGTAGCTCAGCAGAGCCACCTTGGGGTCGATGCCAAACACCCGGGCGCAGTGGGCGCACTCCCGGGCGATCTCCACCAGATCGTCCTCGCTGGGGTCGATGTTGATGGCGCAGTCGCCCATGGCCAGCACCTCGTTGGAGCCGATGGCGGCAGCCCGCACCATGATAAAGCAGGAGGACACGATCTTGTTGCCGGGCTTGGTCTTAATCAGCTGAAGGGCGGGGCGCACGGTGTCGGCGGTGGAGTAGGTGGCGCCGCCCAGCAGGCAGTCGGCCACGCCCATCTTCACCAGCATGGTGCCGAAGTAGTTGCCCTGGAGCAGCAGCTCCCGGCACTGCTCGGGGGTCATCTTACCCTTGCGCAGTTCCACCATGGCAGCCACCATTTCCTCCATCTTGTCGTACTTGGTGGGGTCCATGATGATAGCGCCGTTGATGTTGAAGCCGGTCTTTTCCGCGGCAACCTGCACCTCCTGCTCGTTGCCAATCAGAATGGGCTTGAGGAAGGTGGAGGACAGCAGACGGGCAGAGGCCTCCAGAATACGGGCGTCGGTGCCCTCGGTGAAGACGATGGTCTTGGGGCTGGCTTTCAGTTTTTCAATCAATTGACCAAACATGAGTTGGGTTCCCTCCATACAATACAAATTGTGTTCCGAGTCATATCGCCTATTAATGTAGCACCATCCCAGCCAGATTGCAAGGGTCTGGAAAGAGAAATGTAAAGCATTTGCAGGGTTTTGCCCGGATATTCTGACAATCTTTGTTAAAAAAATCTCAAACAATGAAATTTGTCGTCCCACCATCCATATGGTGGAAAAGTACAAAAATACTCTGTGCAATTTTCCTCCTTCCGTGGGAACACATTATTTACATCTTGTAATCACTTGGGTATACTATAAATAATGCGATTGGAGAACGAAAAGAGAGGGTATAACATGATCCATGCTGATTTTGCACGTTCTTTGTCCCTGTTACGGCAGGAAAAGGGAATCTCCCAGCGGCAGGCCGCTGGAGCGCTGGGCATCTCTCAGGCCCTGCTGTCCCACTACGAAAACGGGGTACGGGAGCCGGGACTGGCCTTTGTGGTGCGGGCCTGCGATTTTTACAATGTGTCCGCCGACTTTTTACTGGGCCGTACCCTGAGCCGGGACGGCACCACCATTCTGGACGTGGATACCCTCTTTGACGCCTCCGCCCAACCCGACAACCTGCTCAAGGGCTCGGTGATGGCCACCCTGTCCAAAAAGCTGGTGGTAAACTCGGTGGGGGTGCTCTTTGACCTGCTGGGCAAGCTGGACAACAAGAAGGCCATTCGGGCGGCCACCAACTTTTTGTCCACCTCGGTGTATATCCTCTTCCGCCACCTGCGCCGCACCGGCTCAGACAGCGGAGACAGCCTGTTCTCGGTGCCCAAGGAGCAGTTCATGGCCGGTCTGCCCCGGGTGGACCTCATTCTCAACGAGGCGGATTACCTGGAGGCCCTGACCCAGAGCAAGGGCAAGCACAAATTCCCCGACATGTCCCACGACCAGATGATGGACAACTATCCGGGCACCTATCAGTCCCTGCTGCAAATCATCCACGCCTGTGGCGAACGGCTCAACGGCGACATGAAGAGCCACCGAGATCGGGTAAAATAATTCGTTTTGTCAGCACCGCCCACGGGGGCGGCCTGTCATCCCAGGGAGGAGCGATACCAATATGACCAAACAAGATCACATTCGCAATTTTTCCATCATCGCCCACATTGACCACGGCAAATCCACCCTGTCGGACCGCATGATTGAGATCTGCGGCGCGGTGGAGCAGCGGCAGATGGAGTCCCAGCTGCTGGACAACATGGACCTGGAGCGGGAGCGCGGCATCACCATCAAGGCCCGTGCCGTGCGCATGGACTACACCGCCGACAACGGGGAGACCTACTGCCTCAACCTCATTGACACCCCGGGCCACGTGGACTTCAACTACGAGGTCTCCCGCTCTCTGGCCGCCTGTGAGGGTGCGGTGCTGGTGGTGGACGCCGCCCAGGGCGTGGAGGCCCAGACCCTGGCCAACACCTATCTGGCACTGGACCACGACCTGGAGATTCGCCCGGTGCTCAATAAAATCGACCTGCCCGCCGCCGACCCCCACCGGGTCAAGCAGGAGATTGAGGACATCATCGGCCTGCCCGCCATGGACGCCCCCGAAATCTCCGCCAAGATGGGCCTGAACATCCGCTCCGTGCTGGAGGACATTGTCCACAACGTCCCCGCCCCCACGGGAGACCCCAAGGCCCCGCTGAAGGCCCTCATTTTCGACAGCCAGTATGACCCCTATCTGGGCGTCATCGTGTACTTCCGTGTCATGGAGGGCACCATCCGCCCGGGTATGAAGGTGCGGCTGATGGCCTCCGGGGTGGAGCACACCGTGCTGGAGTGCGGCTACCTGCGTCCCCTGGGGATGGAGGCTGCCAAGGAGCTGTCCGCCGGCGAGGTCGGCTACTTCACCGCCTCCATCAAGAACGTGAAGGACACCCGGGTGGGCGACACCATCACTGAGGCCTCCAACCCCACTGCTGAGGCTCTGCCCGGCTACCGCCCGGTGCAGCCCATGGTGTACTGCGGTGTGTACACCGAGGACGGCTCCAAGTACCCCGACCTCCGGGACGCCCTGGACAAGCTGCAGCTCAACGACGCCTCCCTGTCCTTTGAGCCGGAGTCCTCCATCGCCCTGGGCTTCGGCTTCCGCTGCGGCTTTTTGGGCATGCTCCACATGGAGATCATCCAGGAGCGTCTGGAGCGGGAGTTTGATTTGGACCTCATCACCACCCTGCCCTCCGTCATCTACGAGGTCACCAAGACCGACGGCACCGTGGTGCGGGTGGACAACCCCCACAACTACCCCAACCCCGGCACCATCGCCGAGGCCCGGGAGCCCTACGTCAACGTGTCCATCATTGCGCCCCCCGACTATGTGGGCAACATCATGCCCCTGTGCCAGGATCGCCGGGGCGAGTACAAGGACATGCAGTATCTGGACACCAACCTGGTGGAAATCCACTACCTGATGCCCCTCAACGAGATCATCTACGACTTCTTCGACACCCTGAAGGCCCGCACCAAGGGCTACGCCTCCCTGGACTACGAGCTGGCCGACTACCGGCCCTCCGACCTGGTGAAGGTGGACCTGCTGCTCAACGGCGACCAGGTGGATGCCCTGTCCTTCATCGCCCACCGGGACAAGGCCTATAAGCGGGCCCGTCGGATCTGCGAGAAGCTCAAGGAGAACATCCCCCGCCAGATGTTCGAGATTCCCATCCAGGCCGCCATCGGCGGCAAGGTCATCGCCCGTGAGACCATCAAGGCCCTGCGCAAGGACGTGCTGGCCAAGTGCTACGGCGGCGACATCACCCGAAAGAAGAAGCTGCTGGAGAAGCAGAAGGAAGGCAAAAAGAAAATGCGGAGCCTGGGTACAGTCCAGATGCCTTCCGAAGCTTTCATGGCGGTACTCAAGTTGGACGAGGAATAAGCTGGCTCCCTCCAGGGTGAGACTTTTGAGCCTGGAAATGCCCTGAAATTGCCAGATTTCTTGGATTGGGGTGCGTAGGGGAGGGGCTTGCCCCTCCCGAATCTCCCAGGGCAAAACCAGGCCACCCTCGGGCCGGGCAAGCCACGGCCCCTACCACAGAGCATTTCAAGAAATTGCGCACATCCCCAGGGGCCCCTCCGGGAGGCTTTTGGGGGGCGCTGCATGCTCCCTTTGTCTCTCTGCGGGAGACAAAGGGGCAGAATTCCTCTTGACAGATTGCACAGTTCCATTTACAATAACAGGAGATAATTTTGGAAAACCGGGCGAGTCATCGCCTGTTTGAGGAATTGCTGCACCCTGTTGGATTCGGGTGCTTTCATATATGTACGTTGGCAAGCTATATGACACTCAAATACTGCGCCCAAATTGGGTGGGCGGTTTTTCGATTATCGCGGTGTGCCCTGCGGGTGCATCGCGTCTTATTTTGGCTTTTTGTTGTAAAAAATCTAAAAAAACAAGGAGGTGTGGGAACATTCATGAACGTAAACATTGTTGTTGTTGTGATTGCGGTGCTGGTGGCTCTGGTCATTGGCGGAGGCGTTGGCATCGCTGTGGGCTATAACCGGCGCAAGGCCGTGGCCGAGCGTGAGATCGGCTCTGCGGAGGAGGAGGCCCGTCGTGTCATCAACGAGGCCATCAAGAGCGCAGAGAGCAAGAAGCGCGAGGCCACCGTGGAGGCCAAAGAGGAAATCCTCAAGGCCCGCAACGAGTTCGAGCAGGAAGTCAAGGACCGCCGCAATGAACTCCAGCGCCAGGAGAACCGGGTCAACCAGAAAGAGGAAAATCTGGACCGCAAGATGGAGAACCTGGAGCGCAAGGAGGACGTGCTGGCCGCTCGCAGCGCCGAGCTGGACCAGGACCGTGCGGAACTGGACACCATCAAGGAGCGTCAGACCCAGCTGCTGGAGCAGATCTCCGGCCTGACGTGCGAGGAGGCCAAGCGCTACCTCATTGAACAGCTGGAGGAGGAGGTCACCCACGAGGAGGCTCTGAAGATCAAGGAGATTCAGGCCCGCTTCAAGGAGGAGGCCGACACCTACGCCCGGGAGCAGATCGCCCTGGCCATCCAGCGCTGCGCCGCTGACCACGTGGCGGAGGCCACCGTGTCCGTGGTGCCCCTGCCCAACGACGAGATGAAGGGCCGTATCATCGGCCGTGAGGGCCGCAACATCCGTACCCTGGAGACCATGACCGGGGTGGATCTCATCATCGACGACACCCCCGAGGCCATCACCGTGTCCTGCTTCGACCCGGTGCGCCGGGAGATTGCCCGGCTGGCCCTGGAGAAGCTGATTCTGGACGGACGCATCCACCCCACTCGCATCGAGGAGATGGTGGAGAAGGCCAAGCGCGAGGTGGACGCCACCATCAAGGCCGAGGGCGAGCGCGCCGTGTTCGAGACCAATGTCCACGGCCTGTCCCCCGAGCTGGTGAAGCTGCTGGGCCGCCAGCGCTACCGCACCAGCTACGGCCAGAACGTGCTCAACCACTCCATCGAGGTGGCTCTGCTGGCTGGTCTGCTGGCCGCCGAGATCGGCGCCGACGTCAACCAGGCCAAGCGGGCCGGACTGCTCCACGACCTGGGCAAGTCCATTGACCACGAGGTGGAGGGCTCCCACGTACAGATCGGTGTGGAGCTGGCCCGGAAGTACCGGGAGAGCGAGGCCGTCATCCACGCCATCGAGGCTCACCACGGCGACGTGGAGGCCAAGACCATCGTGGCCTGCCTGGTGCAGGCGGCCGACGCCATTTCCGCCGCCCGTCCCGGCGCCCGGAAAGAGAATGTGGAGTACTACATCAAGCGTCTGGAGAAGCTGGAAGAGCTGTCCTCCTCCTTCCCCGGAGTGGACAAGGCTTACGCCATCCAGGCCGGACGCGAGGTGCGGGTGATGATCAAGCCCGAGGAAGTCTCCGAGGACCGCATGGTCATTCTCGCCCGGGAGATCGCCAAGAAGATCGAGGACGAGCTGGAGTACCCCGGCCAGATCAAGGTCAACCTGATCCGGGAGACCAAGGCCATCGAGTACGCCAAATAATAGAGACTCATTTGCCGCCGCAGCGATACGCTGCGGCGGCTTTTTTGTGTCCTATTATGATAGATTGCCCTCCTCTTTTTTCCGTTCCAGCCCTCCGGCCTGGTGGGGACGCTCCGCTGGGGTCCATTTTGAGTGGCCAAAATGGACGAAAAGCCACAAAAGGGGCACGCCCCTTTTGAAACCCCAAGGATTTGATTTTGTTTTGTGCGGTGGGGCCGTAGTCGGCCCTGGTCCCGGTGGGGTCACATAGATGGCGTATCACATCTCTGGGGTATGCCTACTCCGCTGGCAGATTTTCCTTCCATCGCCAGGGCCTCAAGTCTGGGCGGTGTGCGGCCACTTCCCGGCCGCCGTCGGCCGGGTGGACCAGAAAGGGCCGAAACCTGGAGAACTGCGCACTCTCCCAGCAGGAATGGAGAAAAACAGAGCGTTGTTCTTTCTTGGTATGGCACTGGCTTTCGGCCCGGCCTGAGAACCACCGCAGGTCCAGCCTCGTACCCAAAGGGAGGTCCTTAGGGGGGAACGCCCTAAGCGGGTTTTGGTTCCTTTTGCCCGCTCAAAAGGAACCCCCAGCGGGAAGCGTCCCCGCCAGGCTGGCAAGCCGGAATGAGGCCGTTTCGAACAACAATCCCCCAGTCAGCCTGACGGCTGACAGCCCCCTTTGCACAAGGGGCCTTGAACGTGCACGAGGCCCACCATATGAAAATTTTACATTCCCTTGATGGGACTTTGATGGAAAGGCACCCGTACATGTCGTTATACTGTGGAAGCGTCTGAAGAAATCTGAGAGATGGGGCTTGTATCGCCCCGCACAACAAAGAGGGAGGAAACCAAATGACGTTCCACAAACCCAAGGCCCTGGCTCGCCGCTGGGGCGCTGCGGCGCTGGCCGGGACCATGATGCTGGGCCTGATGCCCACCGTCCACGCCCAGACTTCCACCCAGTCCGACATCCCCGTGGTGGCCGACTGGAAATTCGAGCAGCAGTACACCCAGGGCTCCATCGCCGCAGGCAACCTGGTCATTGAGGACCAGAGCGGCAACGGCAACAACCTGGTGATGGAGACCTACGGGCAGGGCAACTGGGAGGACTACCTGTCCTTCTCCGCCGACTCCATGACCGGAGCCGGGGGCAGCCTGGTCTTTGACGGCGACAGCACCGGCAAAACCGGCGCCGACTTCATCACCCAGACCGGGGCCGCCATCAACAGCGAGGAGTTCCAGGACGGCTATACCTTGGAATTTATCTATCAGTTCCCCGAGGACTGGACCGCCGCAGACAGCTGGATGAGCCTCATCGGCCGCCAGGGCTCCGGCGGCGGCAACCCCGAGGGGGAGCAGGGCACCATGTATGCCTCGGTGTCCAATTGTAAGGAGATTCAGTTCGTCACCGGCAACGCCGACGGCGACCACTCCATGTCCTCGGCGGCCTGGTCCGTGTCCATGGACCAGGGCGGCGTGTGGTACCACATCGCCATCGTCTCCGACGGCCACGAGATCGCCACCTATGTCAACGGCTGTGAGGCCTTCCGGGACTACGTGTCCGACGACATGGTGGGCATGTACGCCGACCCCGCCGACGGCCGCTTCCGCATCGGCTCCAGCTGGTGGAATGGCCTGGACAAGTTCCTCCAGGGCAACCTCCAGCAGGTGCGCATCACCGGGGACGCCCTGGACAAGAGCCAGTGGCTGGTGCCCAACCCCGAGGACTATGTGGGCGAGTTCGGCAGCAACGAGACCTATGAGCTGCGGGACGAGGACAACTACAACTTCGTGCTCATCCCCGATACCCAGAACACCGTGGAGTACCGCCCCGACGTGATGGACACCGCCGTGGACGAGCTCATTGACAGTGTGGATGAGCTGAACATCAAGGGCGTCATCCACCTGGGCGACGTGGTGGACGACTCCGGCGACGCCACCCAGTACAACAACGCCAAGGACATCTTCTACCAACTGCCCGAGGCCGGAGTGAAGTTCCTGGTCCAGCCCGGCAACCACGACAACTGGGCAGGCAACGGCTCCAGCTACTGGCACTACTTCGGCGCCGACAGCAAGGAGTACATGTCCCTCACCAGCTCCTACCTCACCCCCAAGGCCTGGAGCGGCGCCATGTTCGTGGAGGCGGGCAGCTACACCTACATGATCATCTCCCTGGCCTGTGAAGGCGGCAAGACCAGCTGGAACCCCACCACCGGAGAGGTGGAATGGCTGGAGGAGATGCTCCAGAAGTACCCCAACTGTCCCACCATCGTCACCCGCCACGACATTCAGAACTGCTCGGACACCCAGCCCAGCTCCATCAAGCTCAGCTCGGAGGGCACCAAGCTGTGGAACATCGTCAAGAAGTATCCCCAGGTGTTCATGATGGTGGGCGGCCACAGCCACGGCTCCGGCGTGGAGGTGCTCCAGAATGACGCTGGCCAGGACGTGATCTCCATCCTCACCGACCTGCAGTTCTCCTACAACGGCGGCAACGGCTGGTTCCGCTATCTGGAGTTTGACGAGAGCGCCGACAAGATCTACTACTCCGTCTACTCCCCCTACGCCGCCTCTCTGCCTGAGAGCGAGAAGACCTTCTTCGATGTGAACTTCCTCACCGGCCCCGGCCACGAGGGAGAGCTGGACATCGACTTTGACACCCGCTTTGCCGGTATGGCCAACGAGCCCGCTGAAGTCCAGACCGAGGGCCAGTGGATGACCGGTGAGTACCACACCCACACCAACCAGTCCAACGACGCCTCCGAGAGCTATATGACCGTGGAAAACGCCCTCAACGTGCCCTTCCGTGAAGACATGGACCAGCTGGAGGACGTGTCCGGCGCTCGGGTGGAGAACATCACCTACGGCCAGGCCTTTGACTACATCATGCTGGCCGACCACCTGCGCAACTCCCCCCGCAACCCCGACGGCACCAGCAACGACACCGCCCGGTGGAGCGCCATTGCCGCCCAGCAGCGGGAGATTGAGAAGCTGCAAATCCAGGGCAAGTACGACGGCAAGATCATCTACTCCGGCTTTGAGTGGGACATGATGGCCCTGGACCACGCCACCGTGGCCCTCATTGACTCCGGCTCCAACCTGGTGCCTGTGGAGGGCATCCACGAATTTGAGTGGCTGTTCAGCTACGACACCTCCGCCGACCGCTTCTACGGCGACGAGGAGGAGGTCTACGGCCCCCGTCAGAACGACAAAAACGATGTCAACGACACCTACGCCGCCGTGGAGTGGGTGGAAGAGAACTACCCCGACAGCTTCATCCTGCCCAATCACCCCTCCCGCCACAACGATGGGGACGACCAGGTGGACCAGGGCGAGGTGGCCCTTGAGCACCTGCGCATCATGAACGACCTGGCCCCCAACGTGGTCTTTGGCTTCGAGGGTATGCCCGGCAACCAGATGGACCCCTCCTGCGAGCTGCCCATGGACGACATCCGGTCCGGCGCTGACGAGATGATCTCGGTCACCGGCGGCGTGTGGGACGCCATGCTCTCCGAGGGCCGCCGCTTCTACACCTTCGCCAACTCCGACTTCCACTTCAAAATCAGCTCCAACGGCAACTACTCCAGCGGCTACTGGGCCGGCGAGTTCTCCCGCAACTGGACCTATGTGGAGCCCGGCGAGGATGGCCTGTTTGACTTTGCCGACGTGGTGGAGGGCATGCGCTCGGGCAACAGCTACTCCGTCAACGGCGAGCTGATCTCTGACCTGACCTTCACCGTCTCCGACGACGCCAACACCGCTGGCATGGGCCAGGACCTCACCGTAGCCCCCGACGAGACCGTCACCGTCACCATCCGCTTCCAGGTGCCCGAGCACAACAACTACGCCACCCTCTACGGCACCGACACCGGCATCGACGTGGACAACACCCCCGATCTGGACCACGTGGACCTGATTATGGGCCACGTCACCGGCAAGGTGGACGAGGCCGATTACAACAGCACCGCCAACACCGACGCCTCCATCGTCAAGACCTTCTCCCGGGAGGAGCTCCAGGCCGCTCTGGGTGAGGACGGCACCTACACCCTCACCTTCACCACCCAGGCCGACGACGATCTGTACTTCCGTGTCCGTGGTCTGTCCAGCTCTGAGGTGGACGAGAACGGCGACCCCGTCACCCACGAGCGGGACGTGACCAACGACCGCCCCGCCCGCTTTGACTACATCAACGACTACAACTACTCTCACCTGTCCTTCTACGCCAACCCCGTGTGGGTCAACGTGGACGAGAACCAGGCTGCCGACGTGGACACCACCCTGCTGGAGAAGACGGTGGCCTACGCCCTGACCCTGTCCACCGAGGGCGTCACCGACTCCGCCGTGGCCGCCTTTGAGGCCGCTCTGGAGAGCGCCCAGGCCGTGCTGGCCAAGGAGAACCCCACCCAGGCTGAGGTGAACGCCGCTTGGGACGCCCTGCTGGAGGGCATCTGGGGTCTGGGTCTGACCCAGGGCGACAAAACCATGCTGGAGCAGCTGATTGCCACGGCTGAGAGCATGATCCCCGACCAGGACAAGTACGTCCAGGACAACTGGCAGACCCTGGTGGACGCTCTGGCTGCTGCCAAGGACGTGGCCGCTGACGGCGACGCCATGGAAGAGGACATCCAGCCTGTGGCCCAGGCCCTGCTGGACGCCATCCTGGCCCAGCGCTTCAAGGCGGACAAGTCCGTCCTGGAAGAACTCGTCAACCGTGCCACCCAGATGGTTGAGAATGCCGATAAGTATGTGGAGACTCACTGGCAGGAGCTGTTGGACGCTCTGACGGGGGCTCAGGCAATCATGGCTGATCAGACTCTTTCCGAGGATGACCAGGCCAAGGTAGACGAAGCCGCCGACGCCCTGCTGGACGCCATTCTGGCCCAGCGCTTCAAGGCGGACAAGTCCATCCTGGAGGATCTCATCGGTAAGGCCCAGGGCATGGACCTCAGCGGCTACACCGCCCAGTCCGTGGCCGCCTTCCAGAAGGCCCTCAGCGAGGCTCAAGCCGTACTGGCGGACGACTCCCTGAGCGAGGACGACCAGGCCACTGTGGACGCCGCTGTGGCTGCTTTGAGCGACGCCATGAACGGCCTCACCGCCGGTGGCGCTCCTGATACCACCGACAAGCCCCAGGCCACCCAGAAGCCGGAGGGCGTACCCCAGACCGGGGACAACGCCCAGCTGGGTCTGGTGTTCAGCGTCCTGGTGCTGTCCGCCGCCGGACTGGCTGCCGTGGTGACGATGCGCCGCCGTCGCAGCTAATTGCAAAACCGATAAAAAGTACGGTCAGATTTGTCTGGCCGTACTTTTTTCATGGATATGGGAAAGCATATGGTTGTTCTGTTCCCTGGTATGGGCTTGCCAGCCCAGGGGACGCGCTCCCCGCTGGGGGTCCATTTTGAGTGGCCAAAATGGACGAAAAGCCACAAAAGGGGCCCGCCCCTTTTGAAACCCCAATGGTTTTATGTTGTTTTGTGCGGTGGGGCCGTAGTCGGCCCTGGTCCCGGTGGGGTCACATAGATGGCACATAACATCTCTGGGATATCCTACTCCGCTGGCAGATCTCCCTTCCATCGCCAGGGCCTCAAGTCTGGGTGGTGTGGGGCCGATTCCCGGCCGCCGTGGGCCGGATGGACCAGAAAGGGCCGAAATCTGGAGAAACGTGCACTCTCCCAGCAGGAATGGAGAAAAACAGAGCGTTGTTCTTTCTTGGTATGGCATTGGCTTTCGGCCCGGCCTGAGAACCATCGCAGGTCCAGCCCCGTACCCCAGGGAGGTCCTTAGGGGGGAACGCCCTAAGCGATTCTTTCCCCGATTTCTCATCGGGGAGAAATCGGGCATAAGCGGAGCGTCCCCACCGGGGGCGCAGGTCTGTGCCTGAGAAATCGGAGAAGGGCAGCTTTCCGCCTGCAGCCCTGGAGAACTGTTCCTAGTAAGAGGAAACAGCACAGCAGGGTTGCGTTTTTCCTAGAAGTATGCTATGATATTGAAAATGGAAAAATCTCCGCTGAACGCGGACAAACGAGGTAATTTTTGTATGAGTTGCGAGTGTAAATTTGTGGCACCGAAATTGGAGGACCGCCAGTGGGCGGCCCCCCTGTTCCAGAAAACCGGCAGCATGGGCTGTCAGTACAACTTCAACAGCATGTATCTGTGGAGTGGCGCCTATCCCCAGCAGTATTGCCGGGTGGGTGACCGGGTGGTGGTGCGCCTGCTGGGCGGCCTGGGGGAGAGCTTCCTCTTCCCCCCTGGGACAGGCCCTCTGGCCCCTGCCCTGGAGGTGATGGAGGACAACGCCAAATCCCTGGGGGTGCCCCTGGTGATGGTGTGCGTCACCCCCGACCAAAAAGAGCAGCTGGAGGCGGAGTTCCCCGGCCGCTTCACCTTTGAGGAGGACCGGGACAGCTTCGACTACCTGTATGACGTCAACAAGATGGCGGACCTGCCCGGCAAGAAGCTGCACCAGAAGCGCAACCACATCCGCCGCTTTGACGACAACAACCCGGACTGGATGTTCCACCCCATCACCAAGGAGAACATGCACCTGTGCCTGGAGATGGAGAAGGAGTGGGCCAACCTCAAGGACGCCAATGAGGACAAGAGCCTCAGCGCCGAGACGGTGGCCATCATCGAGGCCCTGTATCAGATGGACGCCCTGGAGATGGAGGGCGGGGTCATCACCGCCGGAGGCCGTCCCGTGGCCTTCTCCCTGGGCAGCCTCACCACCCCGGAGTGCTTCAACGTCCACTTTGAAAAGGCCTTTGCCGACATCCAGGGCTCCTACCCCACCATTGCCCGGGAGATGGCCCGGATGGTGCGGGAGCGCCACCCGGAGGTGAAGTGGCTCAACCGAGAGGACGACATGGGCCTGGAGGGGCTGCGGAAGGCCAAGCTGTCCTATTACCCCGAGATTCTCCTGGAGAAGTACACCGTGCGGGAGCAGAGTCATGGCTGAGTGCAGACATGCCCGCCCCGAAGAGCGGGAACAGACCCACCAGCTGTGGCGCAAGGTGTTCGGGGACGAGCCCCAGGCCCAAGAGGCCTTCTATGACCTGTGCGCCCCCCAGGGGCCCCTGGTGCTGGTGGAGGAGGGACAGGTGGAAAGCATGCTGGTGCTCACCCCCGTGTCCCTGGCCTGTCCCGCAGCCGCCCCCTGCCAAGGGACCTATCTGTACGCCCTGGCCACCAACCCCCACAGCCGGGGCAAGGGGTACGCCGCCCAACTCATGGACGCCGCCGCCCAGTGGACCGCCGACCAGGGGATGGACTTTGTGTGCACCGTCCCCGCTGCCCCCTCTCTTTTTCAGTTTTTCGGCAAAAACGGCTTTGAGCCCGCCTTTTACCACCTGCGCACTCCCCTCCCCGCCCCCCAGGAGGGGCCGTGGCAGGAGCTGACTCCTCAGGAGTATGTGGCCCTGCGGGAGGAGCTGTTGGGAGGCATCCCCCACATCGTCCACACCCCCGGCCAGGCCGCCTTTGAAGGCCAGCTCCACGGCGCCCTCTACCGCCTGGACCTGACCCACGGCCCGGGCTGCGCCGTGGTGGAGGACTGGGGGAAGTTCCACATCGTCAAGGAGCTGCTCTGCCTGCCCGGAGACGAGGAGGAGGGTGGCCGCCGAGTGGCCCACCTGTGCCACGGCCCGGGCGAGCTGCGCACCCCCGCCGGCCGGGCGGAAGGAGCCCCCTTCGGGGCCATCCGGTGGCTCACCGAGCCCCCCGCCCTCTGGCGGCAGACCCGCCGGGGCTACCTGGGACTGGCTCTGGACTGAGGGTTATGCAGGAAACTTGCATAAAAATGAATATGCATTCATATCTATCCGGTCATTTTGGATAAAATACAGGAATATTCCGGTTTCCTCTTGCATTATATTCATTTCGGCGATATAATCATGGCAATCACTTCCCCCGGATGGGGCAGCTAAGACATGAAATGGATTTGAGGAGACGGATGAATATGAAAGTTTGGAAAAAGATTGCAGCCATGGCCATGGCCATTGGCATGGTGGCCTCTCTGGCCGCCTGCGGCAACACCAGCAGCAAGCAGGAGGGCGACGACAACGGCCTGAAGACCGTGGAGAGCGGCAAGCTGCACATGTCCACCAACGCCCAGTTCCCCCCCTATGAGATGACCACCGACGACGGCGGCTTCGAGGGCATTGACGTGGAGGTGGCCCAGGCCATCGCCGAGAAGCTGGGCCTGGAGCTGGTGGTGGATGACATGGGCTTTGATGCCGCCCTCACCGCCGTCCAGACCGGCCAGAGCGATATGGCTATGGCTGGTATCACCGTCAACGACGACCGTCTGAAGGTCATGGACTTCTCTGACAGCTATGCCACCGGCGTGCAGGTGGTCATCGTCAAGGAGGGCTCCTCCATTCAGACCGTGGACGACCTGGCCAACGCCAAGATGATCGGCACCCAGAAGGGTACCACCGGATACATTTACTGCTCTGCTCCTGTGGAAGAGGACGGCTACGGTGAGGACCACGTCACCGGCTATGACAGCGGCGCTCTGGCTGTCATGGCTCTGATGAACGACCAGGTGGACGCCGTGGTCATCGACAACGAGCCCGCCAAGGCCTTTGTGGAGGCCAATGAGGGTCTGAAGATTCTGGACACCGAGTTCGCCGTGGAGGACTACGCCATTGGCGTGGACAAGGGCAACACCCAGCTGCTGGATGCCATCAACGGCGCGCTGAAGGAGCTCATTGCCGACGGCACCGTTCAGTCCATCGTGGACAAGTACATCACTGCGGAGTAAGAACGACAGAAATTGAAGAAGGGCGGCCCCCTGTGCCGCCCTTCTTTCCTTCTTGAGGAAAGGAGCAGGTTTTATGTTATATAGGCTGATTGACTGGCTCAATGAGCTGGGACCACGTTTTTACACAGCCTTTATCGAAGCAGACCGCTGGAAGCTTTATTTGCAGGGCCTGGGCCGCACCCTGGAGATGACTTTGGTTGCTCTGGTCATGGGTGTCATCCTGGGCGTAGTGGTGGCCGTGATACGCGCCGCCCACGACCAACAGCGGGCCGGACGGCGGAAAAATCCCCTGCTGGCCATTTTAAACTTCATTTGTAAGATCTACACCACCGTCATCCGGGGCACCCCCATGATGGTGCAGCTGCTCATCTGGACCTTTGTCATCTTCCCCAGCATCCGGGACAAGATTCTGGTGGGTATCATCGGCCTGGGCATCAACTCCGGCGCCTATGTGGCGGAGATCGTCCGGGGCGGTCTGATGAGCGTGGACGGAGGCCAGATGGAGGCCGGCCGTTCTCTGGGCCTGGGCTATCTGGACACCATGCGTTTTATCGTGGTTCCCCAGGCATTTAAGAACATTCTGCCCTCTCTGGGCAACGAGCTGATTACCTTGTTCAAGGACACCTCCCTGGTCCAGGCCATCGGAGGCATGGAGCTGGTGTACTATGCCAGCACCATCGGAGGCCGTACCTTCGACTACATGCCCCCCTACATCGGCATTGCCGTGATGTATCTGTGTATTGTGGTGGTGCTCACCTGGCTCCAGGGTAAACTGGAAAGGAGGCTGCGTCAAAGTGATCGACGTTAAAAACTTATCCAAGTCCTTTGGCAACCACCTGGTGCTGGACAATTTGAACCAGCATATCTATCCCGGTGAAAAAGTGGTGGTGCTGGGCCCCTCCGGCTCGGGCAAGTCCACCTTCCTGCGCTGCTTGAACCTGTTGGAGACCCCTACCGCCGGCACCATCACCTTTGACGGCACCGACATCACCGACCCCAAGTGCGACATCGACCAGGTGCGGCAGCACATGGGCATGGTGTTCCAGCACTTCAACCTGTTCCCCAACATGACCATCCGCAAGAACATCACCCTGGCTCCGGTGCGCACCCGTCGCATGAGCCAGCAGGAGGCGGACGACACCGCCACCCAGCTGTTGCGCCGAGTGGGTCTGGAGGAGAAGGCGGACGCCTACCCCAACCAGCTCTCTGGCGGACAGAAGCAGCGGATTGCCATCGTGCGGGCCCTGGCCATGCGGCCCAAGGTGATGCTCTTTGACGAGCCCACCTCCGCTTTGGACCCTGAGATGGTGGGCGAGGTGCTGGACGTGATGAAGCAGCTGGCCGACGACGGCATGACCATGGTGGTGGTCACCCACGAGATGGGCTTTGCCCGGGAGGTGGGCAGCCGGGTGCTGTTCATGGACGGCGGACACATCCTGGAGGAGAACAAGCCCCAGGAGTTTTTTGCCAACCCCAAGCATCCCCGTACCATCGAGTTTTTGTCCAAAGTTCTGTAAGATAAGCCCCTTCTCTCTGCCCCAGGGTGGAGAGAAGGGGCTTTATTTGTATTAGAATTGTCCTCCTATCGTTTTATATACAGGCTTGCCAGCCTGGTGGGGACGCTTCCCGCTGGGGGTTCCTTTTGCCCGGTCAAAAGGAACCAAAACCCGCTTAGGGCGTTCCCCCCTAAGTACCCCCCTGGGGTACGAGGCTGTCCCTGCGTCAAGGCTATGTCCGGCCCGTTACCCTTGCTGTGGCCCCTGTTACTGCCACCACACCAGGCCACACGGGGCAGCTGGCCCTATCGCCAGGCGGTTTCCACCTCCGGGCCTACCTTGGAGAAGCGGCGTTCCCGCCGCCGGGAGCCTGGCTGCCCATCGCTGGGAACAGCGGCTTACCAGGGTAAGGCCCTGGAAGTAGAAGTAATATTTGTCAGAGAAATAGGTGCTTTCCGTAGGATTTCCACGCCATCTATGTGACACTATCATGCCAAGGGCCGAAAAGAGAAGAACGCAGGGACACCCAGTACCGCGGGGTGGATTCCACAAGGCGGGGGAAGGCCCCGCCTTTGGCGATTCTTTCCCCGATTTCTCATCGGGGAGAAATCGGGCCCAGCGGAGCGTCCCTGGCAGGGGCGCTAATTTGCTTCTGAGAAATGGAGGAAGGCCAAGCCTTCTTTCTCAAATTTTTACCTGAATTTCTCCAAAAAATATTGACACCACCCCCACCCCATGCTATACTCAGCTAGAATTTGACTGGAGTTTATCTGGCCAAGCATACTAGGACCACTCCTTCGGGAGTTAAGGCCATACGGACAGCCGGGTCCACTGCCGATTGGCGGTTTTACCGCCTTATTGATTGAGTTAAAAGCTCAAATTTTATAAGTTGGTTACTTTATAACCGAAATGCGCATTTGCGCAGACTTGTGAAACGGTCAATAACAGAGTAGTAAAAGTATCTTGTTGCTATATAGACTCTATGTACCAAGCCCCCTCCACCCCCCTTTTTTGTCGTCCCGATTTGCGGGGCGGCGCACCCGTTCCCCTGCCTGCGCCGGGGATGGGTCTGTCGGAACACGGGCTTTCCCATATTGACCTTGTTTGACACAAGCTGTACAGATGCAGCTTGTGTCTTTTTTTGTATCGAGGTGTGGCATATGAAGAGAAAACACGTCCTTGACCAGAGTCAAGCCCCCATTTACCAAGCCCTCCAGACCTTCCGCCAGATGCGGGTGGTGCCCTTTGACGTCCCCGGCCACAAGCGGGGCCGGGGCAACCCGGAGCTCACCGAGTTTCTGGGCCAGCAGTGCGTGAGCATCGACGTCAACAGCATGAAGCCCCTGGACAACCTGTGCCATCCCATTTCGGTGATTCGCCAGGCCGAGGAGCTGGCCGCCGATGCCTTCGGCGCCGCCCACGCCTTTTTGATGGTGGGGGGCACCACCAGTTCCGTGCAGTCCATGGTGCTGTCCACCTGCAAGCGGGGGGACAAGATCATCATGCCCCGCAACGTCCACCGCAGCGTCATCAACGCCCTGGTGCTGTGCGGCGCCATCCCCGTCTACGTCAACCCCGAGGTGGACCACCAGCTGGGCATCTCCCTGGGCATGAAGCGGGAGCAGGTGGCCAAGGCCATCCGGGAGAACCCGGACGCCGTGGCGGTGCTGGTAAACAACCCCACCTACTACGGCATTTGCAGCGACCTGAAGGCCATTGTGAAGATGGCCCACGAGGCGGGCATGTACTGTCTGGCCGACGAGGCCCACGGCACCCACTTCTACTTCGGGGAAAACATGCCCATCTCCGCCATGGAGGCGGGGGCGGACATGGCCGCCGTGTCCATGCACAAAAGCGGCGGCAGCCTCACCCAGTCCTCCCTGCTGCTCATCGGCCCCAACATCCACGAGGGCCATGTGCGCAAGATCATCAACCTCACCCAGACCACCTCGGGCAGCTATCTGTTGATGTCCAGCCTGGACATCAGCCGCCGCAACCTGGCCTTGCGTGGCCCTGAGGTATTCCGCCAGGTCACCGCCATGGCGGAGTACGCCCGGGAGGAGATCAACGCCGTGGGCGGCTACTACGCCTTCGGCGGGGAGCTGGTCAACGGAGACTCCATCTTTGCCTTTGACCCCACCAAGCTCAGCGTCCACACCCGGGACATCGGCCTGGCTGGCATTGAGGTGTACGACCTGCTCCGGGACGAGTACGACATTCAGATTGAGTTCGGCGACATTGGCAACATTCTGGCCTACCTCTCCATCGGCGACCGGCCCCAGGAGCTGGAGCGTCTGGTCAGCGCCCTGGCGGAAATCCGGCGGCGGTACCAGACCGACGCCAGCGGGCTGATGAACCAGGAGTACATCGACCCCGAGGTGGTCACCAGCCCCCAAGAAGCCTTCTACGCCGATAAAAAGAGCGTGCGGCTGGAGGACAGCGCCGGGGAAGTGTGCAGCGAGTTCGTCATGTGCTATCCCCCCGGCATCCCCATCCTGGCCCCCGGCGAGCGAATTACCCCCCAGATTCTGGACTACATCCGCTACGCCAAGGCCAAGGGCTGCTCCATGACCGGACCCGAGGACCCGGACATTGAGCACATCAACATTCTCACCCAGGAGGCGCTGTGATGGAACTGTGGTTTAGCGAATTTCATACCCCGGACGTCAAGCACAGCATCCGGGTCCAGCGGCATCTGTACTCCCACAAGAGCGAGTTTCAGCAGATCGACATCTACGACACCCCCGAGTTCGGCAAGGTGCTCACCTTGGACGGCAACGTGATGCTCACCGAGCGGGACGAGTTCATCTACGACGAGATGATCACCCACGTGCCCATGGCGGTGCACCCCAACGTCCAGGACGTGCTGGTCATCGGCGCGGGCGACGGCGGCGTGGTGCGGGAGCTGGCCCGGTACGAGTCCATCCGCCGCATCGACCTGGTGGAGATGGACGAGCAGGTGCTGGACGCCTGCCGCCGCTACCTGCCCGGCAACGCCTGCCGTCTGGACGACGACCGGGTGCACATCTACTTCGACAACGCCCTGCGCTTCATCCGCCGCAAGCATGCCCAGTATGATTTGATTATCGTGGACTCCACCGACCCCTTCGGCCCCTCCGAGGGCTACTTCACCCGGGAGTTCTACGGCATCTGCTACAACGCCCTCCGGGAGGACGGCATTATGGTCAACCAGCAGGGCAGCCCCTTCTACCACCAGGACGCCGAGGCCATGCAGCGCAGCCACAAGCGCATCGTCAGCACCTTCCCCATCAGCCGGGTGTACCAGGCCCACATCCCCACCTACGCCGCCGGGTACTGGCTGTTTGGCTTTGCCAGCAAGAAATATCACCCCATCGACGACTTCGACCGGGACAAATGGCTGGCCCTGCACCTGAAAACCAACTATTACACCGTCCGGCTCCACACCGGCGCATTCTGCCTCCCGGCCTTCCTGGAGAGAATGCTGGAGGAGGTAGAATGATATGAAACCCAACATTGAGACCTTTATCGCCTGCGATGCCCCCTTTGAAGAGGCCAAGATCGTCCTCTTTGGCGCTCCCTTTGACTCCACCACCAGCTTCCGCCCTGGAGCCCGGTTCGGCTCCGCGGCCATGCGCCACGAGAGCTTCGGGCTGGAGACCTACAGTCCCTACCAGGATAAGGACCTCACCGACTGCAAGATTTTCGACTCCGGGGATCTGGAGCTGTGCTTTGGCAGCGTCCAGCAGGCCCTGGAGGACATTGAGGCCCGGGCCCAGGAGATTCTGGACCATGACAAGCTGCCCCTGCTCATCGGCGGCGAGCACTCCGTCACCCTGGGGGCAGTGCGGGCGGTGCATAAGAAATACCCGGATTTGCACATCGTCCACTTCGACGCCCACGCCGACCTGCGGCAGGACTACCTGGGCATGCCTCTCAGCCACGCCTGTGTCCTCCGCCGCTGCCACGACCTGGTGGGCGACGGACGCATCCACCAGTTCTGCATCCGCAGCGGCGAGCGGGAGGAGTTCGCCTTCGCCCGCTCCCACACCGATTTCCACCCCTTCACCTTTGACGGCCTGGCCCAGCTCACCGCCCAGCTGGCCCAGAGCCAGGTCCCGGTGTACCTCACCATTGACCTGGACTGCCTGGACCCCTCCGTGTTCCCCGGCACCGGAACCCCGGAGGCGGGCGGCGTGACCTTCCTGGAGCTGCTGGAGGCCATTCGCCGCTTCGAGCACGTCAACGTGGTGGGGGCGGACGTCAACGAGCTGGCCCCCATGCTGGACGCCAGCGGGGTGTCCACCGCCACCGCCTGCAAGGTGCTGCGGGAGCTGCTGCTCACCCTGAGCCACGGGGAGGGCTGAGAAATGGCACTGATGGTACTGAAATTCGGGGGCACTTCGGTGGCGGACAGCCAGCGCATCCGCCACATCTGCTCCCTCATCGCCCGGGCCTATGATGGGGGCAACCAAGTGGTGGTGGTGCTCTCCGCCCAGGGCCACACCACCGACCGCCTCATGGACCAGGCCCTGGAGCTCAACCCCAACCCCTCCGGCCGGGAACTGGACATGCTGCTGACCACCGGGGAGCAGATTTCCATTTCCCTGGCCGCCCTATGCATGGAACACATGGGCTATGAGGCCGTGAGCCTCACCGGGTGGCAGGCGGGCATTCGCACCACCGACGACTACACCCAGGCCCAAATCCAGAGCGTCTCCCCCGCCGCCATCAAAAAGGAGCTGGCCCGGGGCCGCATCGTCTTTGTGGCCGGGTTCCAGGGGGTGGACGCCTGGGGCAACCTCACCACCCTGGGCCGGGGCGGCTCGGACACCACCGCCGTGGCTCTGGCCGCCGCCCTGCGGGCGGATGTGTGCCAGATTTACACCGACGTGGACGGGGTGTACACTGCGGACCCCCGGAAGGACCCCACCGCCACCAAGCTGGAGGAGATCTCCTACGAGGCCATGCTGGACATGGCCCAGCACGGGGCCCAGGTGCTCCACGACCGCTGTGTCATCCTGGCCCGCCGCCACAACATCCCCATCGAGGTGCGCTCCTCCTTCCACGACGTGCCCGGCACCTGGGTGCGCAACCTGGTGGCCCAGGAGCACGCCAGTTAGGTAAAAAAGTTTTCCACAAGATTCCCATAGATTGTTGAAATTTTGATACATAGAAAGGAAGATGGAACATGAGTCGAGTATTGGTCATCGGCTGTGGAGGCGTGGCCTCCGTGGCCATCCGCAAGTGCTGCCAGGTCAGCGAGGTGTTCACCGAGCTGTGCATCGCCAGCCGCACCAAGTCCAAGTGTGACGCCCTGGCCGCCGAGTTGGAGGGCAAGACCGCCACCAAGATCACCACCGCCCAGGTGGATGCCGACCACGTGGAGGAGGTCATTTCCCTCATCCAGAGCTACAAGCCCGACCTGGTGATGAACATCGCCCTGCCCTATCAGGACCTGACCATCATGGACGCCTGCCTGGCCTGCGGGGTCAACTACATGGACACCGCCAACTACGAGCCCGAGGACATCGAGGACCCCCAGTGGAAGGCCATCTACGAGAAGCGGTGTGAGGAGAAGGGCTTCTCCGCTTACTTCGACTACTCCTGGCAGTGGGCCTATCGGGAGAAGTTCGAGAAGGCCGGGCTCATCGCCCTGCTGGGCTGCGGCTTCGACCCCGGCGTCACCCAGGCCTACTGCGCCTACGCCAAGAAGCACGAGTTTGACACCATCGACACCATTGACATTCTGGACTGCAACGGCGGCGACCACGGCTACCCCTTCGCCACCAACTTCAACCCCGAGGTAAACCTGCGGGAGGTGTCCGCCCCCGGCAGCTACTGGGAAAACGGCCACTGGGTGGAGATTCCCGCCATGAGCATCAAGCGGGAGTACGACTTCGACCAGGTGGGCATGAAGGACATGTACCTGCTCCACCACGAGGAGATCGAGTCCCTGGCCGAGAACATCCCCGAGGTCAAGCGCATCCGCTTCTTCATGACCTTCGGCCAGAGCTACCTGACCCACATGAAGTGTCTGGAGAACGTGGGTATGCTGTCCACCACCCCTGTGGAGTTTGAGGGCCACCAGATCGTGCCCATCAAGTTCCTCAAGGAGCTGCTGCCCGACCCCGCCAGCCTGGGCCCCCGCACCCACGGCAAGACCAACATCGGCTGCATCTTCACCGGAAAGAAGGACGGCAAGGAGAAGACCTACTACATCTACAACGTCTGCGACCACCAGGAGTGCTACCAGGAGGTGGCCAGCCAGGCCATCAGCTACACCACTGGCGTGCCCGCCATGTGCGGCGCTCTCATGCTGCTGACTGGTAAGTGGAACAAGATCGGCGTGCACACCGTGGAGGAGTTCGATCCCGATCCCTTCCTGGACGCCCTGGACCAGTACGGCCTGCCCCGCCGGGAGAACCACAACCCGGTGCTGGTGGACTAAATGGAGTATCTGACTCTGGGCCATCCCCCCTTCCAGGGGCTGGCCACCCACCAACTGGGCGAATTGTTTGGCAACCTGCCCACCCCCGCCTATGTCATCGACCAGGCCCGGCTGGAGCAAAACGGCCAGGTGCTCTCCGCCCTGGCCCAGCGTACAGGCTGCCACATCCTGCTGGCTCAGAAGGCCTTTTCCAACTACGACTTCTACCCCCTCCTCTCCCAGTTCCTGGCGGGCACCGAGGCCAGCGGCCTCTATGAGGCCCGGCTGGGCTTCGAGGAGATGGGGGGCAAAGAGGTCCACGTGTTCTGTGCCGGGTACCGGGAGGACGAATTTGGTGAGCTGCTGAACTACGCCGACCACATCGTGTTCAACTCCATCCACCAGCTGAAAACCCTGGGCCCCCGGGCCAAGGCGGCGGGGAAGAGTGTGGGGCTGCGCATCAATCCCCAGTGCTCCACCCAGGAGGGACACGCCATTTACGACCCCTGCGCCCCCGGCAGCCGCATGGGGGTGACCCGGGAAATCTGGAACGCCCAGATGGACGCCCACACCCTGGAGCTGCTGGACGGGCTGCACTTCCACACCCTGTGCGAGCAAAACGCCGACGACCTGGCCACCACCCTGGAGGCGGTGGAGGAGAAATTCGGGGACGTGCTGCCCGGCATGAAGTGGCTGAACATGGGGGGCGGGCACCACATCACCCGCCCGGACTACCAGATGGACACCCTGGAGGGGTGCATCCGCCACGCCCAGGAGGCCTGGGGAGTGGAGGTGTACCTGGAGCCGGGGGAGGCGGTGGCCCTCAACGCCGGGTATCTGGTGAGCCGGGTGGTGGACCTGGTGGAAAACGCCGGAGTGCACATCGCCATTCTGGACGCCAGCGCCGCCTGCCACATGCCCGACGTGCTGGAGATGCCCTACCAGCCCCCCATTCTCCACGCCGTGGCCCAGCCCGGCGGGGCGCACACCTACCGCCTGGCAGGCCCCACCTGTCTGGCCGGGGACGTGGTGGGGGACTACTCCTTTGCCCAGCCCCTGCACCGGGGGGACCTGGTGGTGTTTGGGGACATGGCCATCTACACCACCTGCAAAAACAACACCTTCAACGGCATGCCCCTGCCCGACCTCTGGCGGCTGGACCCCCAGGGCGGGCTGGCGCAGCTGACCCAGTTCGGATATCACAACTTCAAGGCCCGGTTGGGCCGGTGATATAAGAC
>NZ_SJOS01000034.1:0-27914 GCF_012027765.1 Pseudoflavonifractor sp. SW1122
GGAGCAGATGGCTCTGGTGGCCTGGTCGGGGCTGCGGGGGGCCGCCTCCATCGTGTTTGCCATTGCGGTGGTGCTCAGCGGGGTGGAGACCACCTACAACCTCTTTAACCTGGTGTTCTGCATGGTGCTGCTCTCCATCGCCATCCAGGGCACTCTGCTGCCCGCCGTGGCCCATAAGCTGGCCATGCTGGACCCCACCGCCGACGTGGGCCGCACCTTCAACGACTACCAGGAGGACAGTGACATCCACTTCATCAAGCTCCACGTGGACGCGGGACACCCCTGGTGCGGGCAATCCCTCTCCCAGCTGCGTCTGCCCGGGGACCTGCTGGTGGCCATGATCGTGCGGGGGGACGGGGTGGAAGTGCCCACCGGTGACACCGTACTGGAGCCCGGGGACCTGCTGGTGCTGGCCGCCCGCAGCTTTGAGGGCCGGGAGCACCTGGCTCTCGTTGAGCTGGTGGTGGAGGGTGGCCACCGCTACGCCAACCAGGCCCTGGCCCAGATCCCCCAGGCCCACGCCCACCGGGTCATTCTGGTCAAGCGGGGTGTTGACACCCTCATTCCCACCGGCAGCACCGTCATCCAGCCCGGAGATATTCTGGTCATGGCCCAAAGCGCCAGAAAATGAAAAACGAAGAATGAAAAATGAAAAATGCAGGTCCTGAAAGCGTTTCCAGCTTTTAGGGCCTGCATATTCTTTCGGCAGAGACTATGGGGTACGAGCCTCAGGCGTTTTCCTGAACCAGGGGAGGGACAAGCCCCCTTCCCCACGCTTTCATATCCGTGCCGCCATACGGCACACCACAATTCTTCATGATTCACAATTCATGATTCATTTCCCATGGGATATGCAATATCGCCGCACCAAATCCAGGGCATGATTGGCCGCCAGGGTCCGCACTCGGTCCCGGCGCTGGGCAGCGCCCCCCAGGTGCAGCTCCACCGCCTCACAGCCGTCCGGCGTGGCCAGGGCCACATACACCAGCCCCACCGGGTTGCCCCGGTCGTCGCTGTCCGGGCCTGCCACTCCGGTGGTGGACACCGCCAAGTCACAGCCCAGCACCTTCCGGGCCCCCTGGGCCATCTGTCGGGCCACCTCGGCGCACACCGCCCCTTGGCTGTCCAGCACCTCCTGGGACACCCCCAGCACGTTGTGCTTGACGGCATTGGTGTAGCTCACCACGCCGCCCTGGAGCACCGCCGAGGCCCCGGGCACGTCGGTGACCCGCTTGGCGATGAGGCCCCCGGTGCAGCTCTCGGCAGTACCCAGGGTCAGGCCCTGTTTGGCCAGCATGGGCACCACCACTTCTTCCAGGGAGGTCACATCCGCCCCGTAGACCTGGTCCCCCAGGATGTCCCGGACCTCTTGCTCCACCGGGGTGATCATCTCTTTGGCCTTCTCCACGCTTTCCGCCTTGGCGGTGATGCGCAGCTCCACCTCTCCCTCCTTGGCGTAGGGGGCCAGGGTGGGATTTGTCAGGGCGTTCATCTTGTCCCGGAGCAGCTGCTCCACCCCCGACTCCCCCAGGCCGAAAATGCGCAGGGTGCGGGAGTGAATGACCCCCTGGGTGAGCTGGGCCAGATACGGGGTCACTTCTTCCCGGAACATGGGCAGACACTCCCGGGGCGGGCCGGGGAGCATCACCACATGTACCCCATCCACGCAGAAGGCACAGCCCGGAGCGGTGCCCCAGCGGTTTTCCAGCACCGTGCACCCCTTTGGCAGATAGGCCTGCTGGAGGTTATTGGCCGTCATGGTGCGCCCGGACTTGGCAAAGTAGTCCCGGATGCTCTGCTCACACTCGGGGTGGAACTCCAGTGGGAGTCCAAAAGCCCCCGCCACCACCTTTTTGGTCAAGTCGTCGCAGGTGGGCCCCAGCCCCCCGGTGGTGATAAGGATGTCTGCCCGGCCTTTGGCGATCTCCACCGCCTGGGCCAGGCGGGCGGGGTTGTCCCCCACCACGGTGTGGTGGTAGACGTTGAGGCCCAGCCCAGATAAGAGCTGGCTTAAATCCCGGGCGTTGGTATTCAAAATGTTGCCCAGCAGCAGCTCGGTGCCCACTGCCAGCAATTCTACGCGATGTTCCATGTTTGGTGCTCCCTCCTGTGGTCTTTGCTGCTATCCTATTCCTGGTTCCACCCCCTTGTCAATGCCCTGCATCTTTCTCACTTTAGCGCACCAGAAAAAAAGGCTTGCATTTTCTGGCTGTGTGGTCTATAATGGCCTCACTTGAATGAAACGAGGTTTACAGCAATGGCCCGTCTGTCTGCCCACAACTTCATGGCTTATTATGGCTTTACTCGATTTACCGGGTACGGCTATTTTGGCATGGAGAAATGCGGCACATGAGTGAGGCATTCCGCACCCATCTTTATGGGGGCAGAATCGAACATACCGAAACGGAACGCTCATTGACGCATTTGGCAGTCAATGGGCGGTTTTTCATTTCAGGGGCCTCTGGATGAGGCACAGCTTCGTTGTACTGCTCTCTCTTCCCGGGCGTTCCCAACTGCCAAACAGAAAGGATGAACAACGTATGGTTATCGTGATGAAACCCTCTGCCACCCAAGATACCATCCAGGCTCTGGCCCACCAGCTGGAGACAGACCACCCAGAAGTGCGGGTGAGCATCACCAAAGGCGTGGGCTGCTCCATTCTGGGCCTGGTGGGAGACACCTCCCAAATTGACCAGGACAAACTCACCATCCACCAGGACGTGGACCGGGTGATGCGGGTTCAGGAGCCATATAAGAAGGCCAACCGGAAGTTCCACCCCGAGGACAGCGCCGTGCGCATTGGCAACGCCGTCATCGGCGGCGGTGGATTCACCGTCATCGCCGGGCCCTGCTCGGTGGAGAGCCGGGAGCAGATCATTGACGTGGCCCAGTCGGTGAAGGCCTCCGGGGCCTCCCTGCTGCGGGGCGGCGCTTTCAAGCCCCGCACCTCCCCCTACGCCTTCCAGGGCATGGGCACTCCCGGCCTGGATTTGCTGCTGGAGGCCAAGGCGGAGACCGGGCTTCCCATCGTCACCGAGCTGATGAGCCCCAAATACTGCGAGCTCTTCGAGGAAAAGGTGGATTTAGTGCAGATTGGCGCCCGGAACATGCAGAACTTCGACCTTCTCAAAGAGGTGGGCAAGATGTCCAAGCCCATTTTGCTCAAGCGGGGCCTGGCCAACACCTACGAGGAGTGGATCATGTCGGCGGAGTACATCATGGCCGCCGGCAATGAAAACGTGATTTTGTGCGAGCGAGGGGTGCGTACCTTCGAGACCTTCACCCGCAACACCTTGGACCTGTCCGCCATCCCCGCCATCCGCCGCATGAGCCACCTGCCCATCGTGGTGGACCCCTCCCACGCCGCCGGGATGTACTGGATGGTGGAGCCCCTGGCCATGGCCGCCGCCGCTGTGGGCGCCGACGGTTTGATGATCGAGGTGCACAACAACCCCGCCTGTGCCAAGTGCGACGGCCAGCAGTCCCTGACCCCCGAGAAGTTCCGCCGCCTCATGGACAAGGTGGTGCCCCTGGTGGAGCTGATGGGCAAAACCCTCACCTAACATACAACGAGAGAGGAGTATGAACTATGGCCATGTTAGAGCGCACCCTCACAGGAAACTTTGACCAAGTCCTCCGCACCCTGGACCAAGCCATCTTAAACGGCAGCATGTCCGCCTCCTACGAGGACGGCACGGTGTACACTATGGGCGACGTCCGCTGCGCCGTGCGTATGTACGAGCGGTACAGCTACACCGGCGGCAACCGGGTGGCCCTGTGTATGACCCTCACGGGACAGGGCGACCAGCTGCGCCTGACCGCCATCACCGCCGGCGGCAGTCAGGCCATGTTCTTCAAGCTCAACACCTGGGGCGAGGAGGCCTTTTTGGACACTCTGGCCCAGGCCATCGACAAACTCTGAGAGGAGATATCCCCCATGCGAACCCTCACAGTCCCCCTCCCCGGACGGGAGTATGACATTCTCATAAGGCCCGGCCTGCTCCCCCAGGCCGGGGGCTACATCTGCTCGGTGGTCCCCCAGGCCCGGAAGGTGGCCCTGGTCACCGACTCCCACGTGGCCCCGCTGTACGGCGAGACCGTGGCCCACAGCCTGGCCCGGGCCGGGTTCCAAGTGGAGACCTTCGTGGTTCCCGCTGGGGAGCAGAGCAAGTGCTCGGACCAGCTGGCCCGTCTGTGGAGCAGCTTCGCCCAGTTCGGCCTCACCCGCACCGACTGCGTGGTGGCCCTGGGGGGCGGCGTGGTGGGGGACCTGGCGGGCTTTGCCGCCGCCACCATCCTGCGAGGGGTGGCCCTCATCCAGATTCCCACCACCCTCCTGGCCCAGGTGGACTCCTCGGTGGGGGGCAAGGTGGCCATCGACCTGCCCGAGGGGAAGAACCTGGCGGGGACCTTCTACCAGCCCCGGCTGGTGCTCATGGACCCGGAGGTGCTGGGTACCCTGCCCCACGAGACCTTTGCCGACGGCATGGCGGAGGTCATCAAGTACGGCTGCATCGCCGACCAGGGCTTTTTGGAGTTTTTGAGTCAAAACCCCTCCCGCTCCGCCATCATGGCCAACATGGAACAGGTGCTGTACACCTGCTGCCGCATCAAGGCGGAGGTGGTAGCCGAGGACGAGCTGGACACCGGGCGGCGGATGATTCTCAACTTCGGCCACACCCTGGGCCACGCCTATGAGCTGGCGGGCCACTACACCACCTACACCCACGGCCAGGCCGTGGCCGCCGGGATGGTTCGGGCCGCCCAACTGGGCACCGCCCTGGGCCTCACCCCCGCCCACCTGGCCCCGGACATCGCCCAACTGGTGGAGGCCTTCGGCCTGCCCACCGCCATTCCCTGTTCCCAGGCGGACTACGCCGCCGCCATCGGCCTGGACAAGAAGGGGGCGGGTTCCTCCCTCTCCCTCATCCTCCTGGACCGACCCGGCCACGCCCTGGCCTACCCCATTTTGAAACAGCAGCTGCTGGAGATGCTGTAACGAGGTATTGCTATGAACGTCACCATCACCCCCACCAAGCTTCACGGCCCCGTCACGCCTCCTCCCTCCAAAAGCCAGGCTCACCGGCTCATCATCGCCGCCGCCCTGGCCTCTGGGGAGAGCGTGCTCACCCACGTGGCCCCATCCCAGGACATTCTGGCCACCATCCGGTGTATGGAGGCCCTGGGTGCCTCCTTCACCTGGTCCGAGTCCACCCTGACGGTGCAGGGCCTCACCATGAACCGCCCCACCCCTTCCCTTCCCCGCCTGGACTGCGGGGAGTCCGGCTCCACCCTCCGCTTTCTCATCCCCATCGCCCTGGCGGTGGCGGGCGGGGGCGTGTTCACCGGACAGGGGCGGCTGATGGAGCGGCCCCAAAAGCCCTACTTTGATCTCTTCGATGCCAAAGGCATCTCCTACACCCTGGAAGACGGGGTGCTCACCGTGCAGGGCCAGCTCCCCCCAGGGGACTACCCCCTGCCGGGCAACGTGTCCAGCCAGTTCGTCACCGGGCTGCTGTACGCCCTGCCCCTGGTGGAGGGCACCTCCACCATCACCCTCACCTCCCCCCTGGAGTCGGAGGACTACGTGGCCATGACCCGGCAGGCCCTCCACCAGGCGGGCATTGTCCTAGACGGGTACACCATCCCCGGCGGCCAACACTACTCCCCCATTCAGGGCAGCGTGGAGGCGGACTGGTCCCAGGCGGGCTTTTTCTACGCCGGGCTGGGGCTGGGCAATGACCTGGACATCCAGGGCCTGGACCCCCACTCCCCCCAGGGAGACCGGCGCATCGTCTCCTTCTATGAGCAGCTCACCGGGCCGGAACACACCGTCACCTTGGACGTGAGCCAGTGTCCCGACCTGGTTCCCCCCCTGGCGGCTCTGGCCGCTGGGCTGGAGGGGAAGACCACCCACATTGTGGGGGCGGCCCGGCTGCGCATCAAGGAGAGCGACCGACTGGCCACCACCTCCCAGGTCCTCAATGAACTGGGCGCCCAGGTGGAGGAGCTCTCCGAAGGGCTCACCATCCGGGGTATAGCCCAGTTCGCCGGGGGCGTCACCGTCCCCTGCCACAACGACCACCGCATCGCCATGATGGCTGCCATGGCCGCCACCCGGTGTGAGGCCCCCATCACCCTCACAGGTGCTCAGTGTGTGGCCAAATCCTTCCCCGACTTCTGGGAGGTCTATGAGAAGCTGGGTGGAACCATTGTAAAAAGCGAGGAAATCCTATGAACTATACCATTTTCGGCGAATCCCACGGCCCCGCCATTGGCGTCACCCTCACAGGGGTGCCCGCCGGGCTGGAGCTGGACTGGGCCGCCATCGAGAAAGACATGGCCCGCCGGGCCCCCGGCAAGTCCCCCCTGGCCACCGCCCGCAAGGAGGCCGACCAGGTACAGGTGCTCTCCGGGGTGTTTGAGGGCAAGACCACCGGGTCCCCTCTGTGCGCCATGATCGCCAACACCGACACCCGCTCGGCGGATTACAGCAAAACCCGTGACCTGGCCCGGCCCGGCCACGCCGACTACCCCGCCCACGTCCGCTACCAGGGCTTCAACGACTACCGGGGCGGCGGCCACTTCTCCGGGCGGCTCACCGCTCCCCTGGTGTTTGCCGGGGCCATCGCCAAGCAGATTCTGGCCCAGCGTGGCATCACCGTGGGGGCCCACATCAGCTCCATCTACGGGGTCAACGACGAGGCCCTGGAGGACTGGGACACCCTGAAAGGGGTGGCGGACAAGGACTTCCCGGTACTCAACGATGAGAAGGGCCAGGAGATGCAGGAGGCCATTTTGGAGGCCAAGGAGGACCAGGACTCCGTGGGCGGCTCCATCGAGTGCGGGGTGTTCGGACTCCCCGCCGGATACGGCTCCCCTGACTTCGGGGAGAACGCCGAGGGCATCTTCTCCCAGTACCTGTTTGCGGTTCCCGCTGTCAAGGCGGTGGCCTTCGGCGCTGGCACCGCCTTCTCCCTCATGCGGGGCTCCGAGGCCAACGACCCCCTGTACGTGGACGAACAAGGCCAGGTGGGAGCGGAGCAGAACTGTGCGGGCGGCATCAACGGCGGCATCACCAACGGCATGCCCCTGGTGTTCGAGGTGACCATGCGCCCCACCCCCTCCATTGCCCGCACCCAATTTACCATTGATATGAACCGCATGGAACATGCGGAGCTGGAGCTCCAGGGGCGGCACGACCCCTGTGTGGTCCCCCGGGCGGTCCCCGTCATTGAGGCCGCCGCAGCCCTGGCCGCCTGCCAGCTGCTGGGAATATAATTTCCGGCCGTTCAGGCCGGAAAAACGAAGAATTAAGAATGAATAATGAAGAATTGTGGTGTGCCGCATAGCGGCACGGATTTTCATTGGAGGCCATTCCCATGGATGAATTGCAGCAGTATAGAGAGGAAATCGACCGCATTGACCGACAGATGGTAGAGCTGTTCCGCCAGCGCATGGCGGTGACCGGACAGGTGGGCCAGTACAAGCTGGAGCGAGGCATCCCGGTGCTGGACGCTCAGAGAGAGCGCCAGGTGCTCCAGGACAAGGCCCGTCTGGTGGAGGGGGACCTGCGCCCCGGCGTCACCACCCTCTTTCAGACCATGATGTCCATCTCCCGCCGCCAACAGCGGGACCTGACAAGAGAACGGGCGGATAACCCCGGCGTTCCCCGGTTTGTCCAGGCCCTGTCCCAGATACGGGAGCCCATCCAGAACCCCCGGGTGGTGTTCCAGGGCGAGCCTGGGGCGTACAGTGAGCAGGCCTGTGTCAACTTCTTTGGCGAAGGGGTCCAGGCCACCGGGCTGCCCCAATTTGAGGACACCTTTCTGGCCCTGAAAGAGGGCCGGGCGGACTATGCGGTGCTCCCCATTGAAAATAGCTCCACCGGCGCCATCCGCCAAATCTACGATCTGCTGTCGGAATACGATTTCTTCCTGGTGGGGGAGACCACAGTGAAGGTGGACCACTGCCTCATGGCCCTGCCTGGGGCCACTTTGGACACCATCACCCACGTGTACTCCCACGAACAGGGACTGCTGCAAAGCGCCAAATTTCTAAGCCAACACCCCAACTGGCGGCCCATGACCCAGTCGGACACCGCCGGGTCGGCCAAGATGGTAGCCGAGAGCGGCGATGTGACCAAAGCCGCCCTGTGCTCGGCCCGAGCCGCCCAGATCTACGGGCTGAACATCCTGGTCTGTCCCACCAACGACAACCCCCACAACACCACCCGCTTTGTGGTGGTCTCTCCCCAGGTGGAGCTGCGGGAGGGCGCTGACAAGATCAGCACCGTCTTTCTCCTCCCCCATGAGGCGGGCTCCCTCCACGAGATTCTCACCATCTTCGCCGTCCACGGCCTGAACATGGTGAAGCTGGAATCCCGCCCCCTGCCCCAGCACAGCTGGGAGTACATGTTCTTCTTGGAGTTCACCGGGAACCTGAACACCCCGGAGATCGCCGATGTGCTCCATGAGCTGTCCCAGACCACCGGAGACTTCCGGGTACTTGGCAACTTCGTGTCGAATTTGGAGGAAGAAGCATGAAGAATATTATCCTCATTGGTATGATGGGCTGTGGAAAAACCACCGCCGGACATATGTTGGCCCAGCAGCTGGGCCGCCCCTTCGTGGACTGCGACGAGCTGATGGAGGGGACCACCGGGCGCACCATCTCCCAGATCTTCGCCCAGGACGGAGAGCGGGGCTTCCGCTCCCTGGAAAGCCAGGTGCTGGAGCAGCTGAGCAGCCAGGAGGGTTTGGTCATCGCCACCGGCGGCGGGGCGGTGTTGTCCCGGAAAAACGTCATCTCCCTGCGCCGCAACGGCATTCTGGTGTTCCTGGACCGCCCCATTGACGAGATCTGCGCCAGCCTGGACACCGAGGGCCGCCCCCTGGCCCAGGAGGGACACCACGCCTTTGTGGAGCGCCACCACCACCGTCTGCCCCTGTACCTGTCCGCCGCCGACGTGATCATCCAGAACTTTTCCACACCGGAGGCCACCGTTGCGGAAATTCTGGAGAAGATCTCCGAGGTGGGCAAGAAGTTTCTCATCATCAACGGCCCCAACCTGAACCTGTTGGGCAAGGGGGATGTGGAGCTGTACGGCCGGGAAAACCACGAAAATTACGCCTCTCTGTGCACCATGATCGAGGAGTACGCCAAGGTACATAACTCCACCGCCACCTGCTATCAGTCCAACCACGAGGGGGACATTGTGGACCAGATTCAGGCCGCCGACGGCGTCTATGACGCCATCATCATCAATCCCGGCGCCTACGCCCACTACTCCTACGCCATTCTGGACGCCCTGCTGGCGGTGAACACCCCCGCCTTCGAGGTGCTCATCGGCAACATCCACGCCCGGGAGCCCTTCCGCTCGGTGTCCGTCACCGCCTCGGGCTGTGTGGGCCAGATCTACGGCCTGGGCCTTCAGGGCTACCTGCGGGCCATGGACTTCTTCCTCAAAGGGGGACAATAACCATGCTGCAAGTCATCGGTGATCCCATCTTCCACTCCAAATCCCCCATCATCCAGACCACCATGCTGGACTACCTGGGGCTGGACATTCCCTACACCCCCCACCTGGTGAAAAAGGGGGAGGTGGCCCAGTACCTGGCCCAGGCTGAGGTCCAAGGCATCACCGGCTTCAACGCCACCATGCCCCACAAGGAGGACCTGGTGCCCCTGATGGACCAGCTGGGGGAGGAAGTGGAGCTGTACGGGGCAGTGAACACCGTCTGCCGCCGGGATGGTCAGTGGATCGGCCACAACACCGACGGGGACGGCTGTCTGGAGTCCCTGGTGCATATGGGCATGTGGCCCGCCCGGCAGGTGGTACTGCTGGGGGCGGGGGGCGCTGCCCGGGCGGTGGCCCTGCGCCTGGCCCAGACCAAGGCCGAGCGCATCTGGGTGTGCAACCGCACCCTGCCCAAGGCCCACCAGCTGTGCCAGCTGGATGCCTCCGGCACCCTCATCCCCGTGGGCTTCGACCCCAGCACCCTCTCCCAGGTGTGCTCCCAGTCTCAACTGGTCATCAACTGCACCAACCTGGGCATGGACGACTGCCCCCACCAGTTTGAGGACTTCTCCTTCCTGGATGCCCTTCCCCGTGACGCCGGGGTGATGGACCTCATCTACTACCCCGCCTGCACCGAATTGCTGCGTCAGGCCCAGACCCGGGGCCTCAAGACCTGCAACGGCCTGCCCATGCTCATCTATCAGGCCATTTTCGCCCTGGAATACTTCTTAGACCGGCCTCTGCCCCGGTATGAACTGGCCCAAGTGGTATTCGCCCGGCTGGGGCTGGTATAGACAGAATGGACAATATAATTCATACAGTTTCATGAGATATAACAATCCTTCTTTTGTTTACTTTTTCCATATCCAGTGGTATACTGGTAGCAAGTGAACAACAAGAAGGATTGTTACCGTATGGGCAAAACCAGATGAACCGAAAGGGGGCGTATCTCTGTGATATGGGCCCCTTTGGTGTCGTCTGGTCTTTTTCGTCGGTACCTCTACCGTGGGAGTTCCCCACGGCGTCCATCTTGTCCCATCAGGAGGTGATACATCCCCCAAATTGTCCCGTACATCTTCACTTAAGGAGAATAGGAGGAACATCAACCATGCGCAAGATTACCAAAAAAGTCGGCGCTCTGGTCACCGTGTGTGCCATGTGTCTGTCCACGGTCAGCTATGCCGCTGCCCTGCCTCAGACCCAGGCCGACGAGATCACCAACTCCGCTGCCACCCTCGCCAATGAGGCGACCAGCCCCAACCTGGCCCTCAAGGCCACCGCCGCCTCGTCCGCCAACGAGACCAGCAACTTCACCCAGGAGAAGGCCAACGACGGCAACATGGACACCCGCTGGTCCAGCGGCTCTGTGGAGAACAATCCCCAGTGGCTGCGCCTGGACTTCGGCGAGCCCACCACCTTCAACTGCGTCCGTCTGTTCTGGGAGAAGTCCGGCGGCAAGGCCTACAAGGTCCAGGTCTCCGACGACGGCAATGAGTGGCGTGGCGTGGCCAACATCACCGACGGCCAGCCCGAGGAGACCCGCACCCTCACCTTTGACGAGGTGACCGCCCGCTATGTCCGGGTGTATGTCACCGAGAACTTCCCTGACATCTGGACCTGCGTGTCCATCTACGAGATGGAAGTGTACAACAACACCTGGGACTTCGTCTTCGGCCAGGCCAAGACCCAGCTGGAGAACGCCCAGAAGTGGAACGCTCTGAGCCGGGATGTGTCTCTGGTGGAGAGCACCGACTACGGCGCCTCCGTCACCTGGAAGAGCGACTCTCCCTACCTCACTGTGGAGTACGGAATGCTGAAGGTGACCCTGCCTGAGACCACCACCCAGGCCACCCTCACCGCCACGGTCTCCTACCTGGGCAACAGCGCCGACGTGGAGATTCCCGTGACCATTCTGTCCCAGACCGATCTGGACAACACCTATGACCTCAACCCCACCCCCCAGAAGCTGGAGATGCAGTACAACCTCATCGACTTTGACAACGTCAAGGTCTACTATGAGTCCGGCATCACCGATGTTACCAAGGGCCGGGTGCAGGAGATCATGGACAAGCAGGGCGTGTCCTACACCGTCACCGAGAACTATGAGGAGAGCACCCTGGCGTTAGGGTTGCACGGCTCTACTGAGAACGTGGACACCAACACCACCGGCTACTCCGACGACCTGTTTGTGGCCAGCGAGACCAAGTATGACGCCCACTTTGTGGACATCAACTCCAATGGCCGCGTGACCATCCTGGGTGAGGACGACGACGCCGTGTACTACGGCCTGGCCACCCTAGACGACGCCATGGAGACCGTGGCCGGTCAGCAGCTGACCTGCGCCACCATCGAGGACTATGCCAACATGCAGTACCGCGGCATCGTCGAGGGCTTCTATGGCAAGGTGTACTCTGTGGAGGACATTCTCTCCCTGTTCGAGTACATGGAAGACAACAAGATGAACACCTTCGTCTACGGCCCCAAGGGCGACCCCTATCACCTGGGCAACTGGCGGGATGAGTATCCCACCGAGATCACCGACGAGCAGCGCTTCTACGGCATGATGACCCAGGACGACATGCGCACCATCACCGCCGCTGCCGCCGAGAACAACATCTCCTTTGCCTGGTCCATCCACCCCGCCATGCAAAACGGCATCAACTTCACCGACCGTGACAGCGTGGAGCAGGGCATTGACGACATCATGGAGAAGTTCTCCCACATGTACGATCTGGGCGTGCGCCAGTTCGGCGTGTTTGTGGACGACATCGACACCGGTGTGGCTCTGCGTGGCTCTGAGAACCAGGCCTACATGATGGCCGAGCTCCAGCGCCGCCTGGAGGACAAGTACAACGGCTCCGAGGATCCCGCCGATCACGTGGCCGGCACCTACTACGTGCCCAGCTTCTACGCCCTGGGCTTTGGCTCCTCCTCTCAGCTGGAGACCAACCTGGGCGCCTTCCGTGAGGCCAACCAGGGCAACAACGTCATCATGATGATGACCGGCTCCGGCGTGTGGTCCCCCATCCGCAACTCCGACCTGCTGAAGATCCAGCAGTACACCGGTAAGAAGCCCGTCATGTGGTGGAACTACCCCGTCAACGACAACATTGACGACCAGATGCTCATGAACCGTCTGGACTCCGTGTACGCCACCGATTTGGACGTCACCGCCAGTCTGGGCGTCCTGTCCAACCCCATGAACCAGGCGGAAGCCAGCAAGGTGGCCCTGTACGGTGTGGCCGACTACACCTGGAACACCGCCAACTTCGATGTCCAGAGCAACTGGGAGGAGTCCTTTGCCTCCTACACCGATGACCCCGCCATGCAGGAGGCCCTGCGTGTGTTTGCCAGCCACGCTGCCAAGAACCAGGACCACACCAATATCAACTCCGTCTTCAACGCCTACAAGTCGGACAGCTCCAACTATCCGGCCGTGCTGGAGGAGATGCAGAAGATCGTGGATTCCTGCCAGCTCATTCTCACCCTCAAGGACAGCGATGATTCCAAGCTGGTGAACCTGGAAGAGGAGATTCGCCCCTGGGTGTACCGCCTCAATGACATGAGCCAGATCATCATCGACTGCATCCAGGCCATGTATGGCGAGGAGAGCCAGCGCTTCGATCACCTGATGAACGCCATCTACCTCTCCAACGGCATTGACACCCTGGAGAAGTACAAGGTGGAGAGCCTGGAGGGCCAGGGCACCAGCCAGACCATCAGCAACTATGTCACCAGCCCCGGCAACCTCTACATCCTGCCCTTCGCCCGCTACATCATGACTCAGGCCGGCGGCTCCTTCTTCACTGACGCCTCCGACCCCTTCGTCTACACCGACACCAACACCCAGGGCTGGGCCATGGCCAAGTCCGGCAACACCTTCACCGTCACCGACGGCGAGACCGTGACTCTGGGCTCCGGCTCCTATGTCCAGTTCGACCTGGCCCAGCTGGTGGCCCTGTCCTCCGTGTCCGGCCTGGACGACCTGAATGTCCAGGTCTCCCTGGACGGCAAGACCTGGACTGGCTTTGCCGCCGGCACTCAGGCCCGGTACGTGCGCGTGATGAACAACACCGCTGAGGAGATTTCCGTGGACCTGACCCAGGTCTCCATCGCCGCTCAGGTGGTGTCCATCGCCTCCGTCACCTCCAGCGCTCAGATCTATGAGCCCAACAACTACCCCACCAGCAACATCAACGACTACAACGACACCACCTTCGTCTGGCTCAACAGCCAGGCCGTAGGCACCCACCTCACCGTCACCTACAACACCGTGACCAGCATTGACCGCATTGAGTACACCACCACCACCGATGGTGACGCCATGAAGGGTAAGGTGAACCTGGAGTACCAGAACGCCGACGGCGAGTGGATCTCTGTGGGTATCGTGGACAGCGACGACTTTGTGGGCGGTGCCATTTCCGTCAGCTTCGATACCGTCCAGGCCAAGGCCATCCGTGCCACCGTCACCGAGTCCCGCTCCACCAACTGGCTGAAGATCGCCGAGTTCCACGGCGTGTCCACCCAGGCCAAGGCCATGGCCACCGTCAACGGCGTGGGCGAGGCCAAGCTCACCGACCGTGACGTGATGAGCTTCGTGCAGACCTCCGGCGAGGGCGAAGTGGTGTACAACGTCTACGAGAGCGTCAAGGCCAACGACCTGGTGCTGTACAACGCCCTGGGCACTTGGGACGGCGTGAGCGTGTATGCCGTCACCGCCGATGGCGAGACCCTGCTGGAGCATGATGCCGACCTGAGCAACAGCGGCTCCCGCACCTATCACGCCAACCAGCTCAAGGGTGTCACCGCCTTCCGCATCGCCTACACCGACGGCATCTACCTCAACGAGATCGAGGTCAAGGGCGACCGCTTCGTGGCTCTGAACACCTACGGCGTGCAGCCTCAGGTGGACGAGGCCAAGGCCGCTGCCGCTGAGCCCGGCTACACCGCCGAGTCCATCGCCGCCCTCAACGACGCCATCGCCGCTGTGGAGGCCATTCTGGCTGACAACACCCTGGGTGAGCCCGTGACCCAGGAGGCCCTGAACACCGCCGTGGAGGCCATGAACGACGCTGTGGAGGCCCGTGTGCCCGATCAGCCCGGCCAGGAGGCCAACAAGGCTCTGCTCCAGGCCACCTACGACTACGCTGTGACCCTGGACACCACCGGCGTGGTGGACTCCGCCGTGGCCATCTTCCAGAAGGCCCTGGACGAGGCCAAGACCGTGCTGGACGACCCCAACGCCACCCAGGAGCAGGTGAACACCGCTTGGGACAACCTGCTCACTGGCATCTGGTCCCTGGGCCTGAAGCAGGGCAACAAGGACATTCTGGAAGTGCTCATCGCCAAGGCTGAGACCATGGTCGCCAACCAGAGCAAGTACGTGCAGGACCACTGGCAGGAGCTGCTGGACGCTCTGAACGCCGGCCAGAAGGTCATGGACGACGGCGACGCCCTCCAGGGCGACGTGGAGACCGCTGTGGAAGACCTGATGAACGCCATCCTGGCCCAGCGCTACAAGGCCGACAAGTCCATCCTGGAAGACCTCATCGGCAAGGCTGAGAGCATCGACCTGACCGGCTACACCGCCGAGTCCGTGGCCGTGTTCCGCTCCGCCCTGGCCACCGCTCAGTCCGTGCTGGCTGACGAGACCCTGTCCGAGGACGATCAGGCCACTGTGGACAACGCGGTCGCCGCTCTGTCCGCTGCTATGGACGGCCTCACCGCCGGTGGCGCTCCCGAGACCACCGACAAGCCCCAGACCACCCAGAAGCCCGAGAACGTGCCTCAGACTGGCGACTCCGCTCAGCTGATGGTGTACGTGGCTGCTCTGGCTGGCTCTGTGAGCCTGCTCACCGGCGCCGCCTACGTGACCCGCAAGCGCCGCAGCTAATGCAAAAAAGCTCCGGGGGGAAGCAATTTGCTTCCCCCCGGTCTTTTTTGCAAATGAATAACGAAGAGTGAATCATGATGGTGTGCCGCACCCTATCGGCTCCCTCCGGGAGGGAGCTGTCTGCGTCAGCAGACTGAGGGAGCATGCGGGCGGCTGCACTGTAGGTTTGCACACAGCATAGACCTGCACCAGACGTTCCGGACACTCTGGTACTCTCCGCCTATTGCGCCAAAAATTTTAAGCCTTTGCTACAATCTCCCTCCGTCATGGCTACGCCATGCCACCTCCCTCCCTGAGGGAGGCTTTGAGGCTGGCAGGTATCGGGAACGTTTGCCGCACCTTCCTGTTGCGCTGTGGTAGGGGCCGGGCTTGCCCGGCCCGAAAAGCCTGGAGCATACCAGGGGGAAGATTCGGGAGGGGCAAGCCCCTCCCCTACGCCCAGCAACCCAAGATATGCGGCAATCTTCAGGGCTTGCATTCTTCATTATTCATTTTTCATGATTCATTGCCAAAAAAGTGGGCCGCTGATGGTTCAGCGGCCCGCTCCTTGTCGGCTCTTACAGGTCGATATCCTCGTAATCGTCGTACTCGGAGGAACAGAAGCAGCAGTTGGCCTTCTTCTCCTCCACCTTGTCGGCAATGGCGTAGAATGTGTCCACGATCTTGTCCCAGTATGCCATCACCAAGCATACCACGGCGCTCACGGCCATAGCCACGGCGGCTGCCTTCAAGATAAAGCGGATGACTTTCATGTTCAGTCCCTCCCTTGTGTGTTTCGGTACGTCATAGTTTACACGATTTGCGTGCAAAAAACAATGGGATTTGAAAAAAATTCACAATTCCCTTTCCCGCCTCTCCGGCCCCACAGGCCTCCTTCCACAAATTGCACCAGAAACCGGGAATTTCTCTTGAAATTTTCCATCCTTTCCCCCGCCTATGTGGGAAAACTCCCCTTGTTTTTTCCTCCAAAATGGAATACAATGTATTGACTAAAGCTTTGTCTTGACCACACATTTCCCACTCTTACCATAGAAAGGAAGGGTTCCATGAAGATACAAACTGAAATCGGCCGCATCCGCATTGCCAGCGAAGTGTTCAGCAACATCACCGGCGCTGTGGCTACCAGCTGCTACGGCGTGAAAGGGATGGCCTTCCGTTCCAAGACCGACGGCCTGGTCCATCTGCTCCGCCGGGAGTCCATGTCCAAAGGCGTGAAGCTGGTCTATCACGAGGACGATTCCGTGTCCATTGAGCTACACATCATCGTGGACAACGGGGTCAATCTGGTGGCCGTGAGCCGCTCCATCCAAAGTGAAGTCAAGTACAACGTCAACCGCCTCACCGGCGTGGAAGTGCGCAGCGTCTCCGTGTGCGTAGACTCCATGGTCATCGGCTAAGGCCAGCGCTGATAGAAAGGAATTTGCTAACATTATGATCGACATCATTGACGGCGCATTGTTTCAGCGCATGGTGGTGCACGCTGCTGCCTCCATCAACGCCCAGAAACAGAGCATCAACGAGCTCAACGTCTTCCCTGTGCCCGACGGCGACACCGGCACCAACATGTCCCTGACCATTGGCACCGCCGCCGCTGAGGCCAAGAAAAAGCCCGCCACCACCGTGGCCCAGGCTGCCGCCACCAACGCCTCCGCCCTGCTGCGGGGCGCCCGTGGCAACTCCGGCGTCATCCTCTCCCTGCTCTTCCGCGGCGTGTCCAAGGCCCTGAAGGACCATGACACCGCCGACGGTGTGGCCCTGGCTGCCGCCCTCCACGAGGGCGTGTCCGCCGCCTACAAGGCCGTCATGAAGCCTGCCGAGGGCACCATCCTCACCGTCTCCCGCCTGGCCGCCAAGGCTGCCGCTGAGGCCGCCCAGGAGCAGAACAGCGCCGAGCACGTGCTGGAGGCTGCCATCGCCCACGGCCAGGAGGCCCTGGCTGAGACCATCAACCAGAACCCCGTGCTGAAGAAGGCGGGCGTGGTGGATGCCGGTGGTAAGGGCTTCCTCATCATTCTCCAGGGTATGCTGGACGAGATGCGGGGTATTCCCGCTCCCCAGGGCGGCGAGGACGACGCCCCCAAGGCCAAGGACAAGGCGGATTTCGCCACCTTTGAGACCGGAGACATCACCTTCGGCTACTGCACCGAGTTCATCTGCTCCCGGGACAACACCAAGGACCCCCAGCTGCTGCGCTCCTTCCTCAATGGCATGGGCGACAGCCTGGTGCTGGTGGACGACGACGAGATCATCAAGGTCCACGTCCACACCAACCACCCCGGCCGCGTGCTGGAAGAGGCCCTGACCTACGGCGCTCTGCTCACCGTGAAGATTGAGAACATGCGGGAGCAGCACACCGAGATTCTGGAAGAGGCCAAGGAGGCCCAGGAGGAAGAGCCCGGTATCGTCCCCGCCGAGAAGAAGTACGGCGTGGTGGCCGTGTGCGCCGGCGGCGGCCTGGCCTCCGTGTTCCGGGACCTGGGCGTGGATGGCATCATCTCCGGCGGCCAGACCATGAACCCCTCCACCGAGGACATTCTGCGGGAGATCGCCCGCACCCCCGCCGAGACCGTGTTCGTGCTGCCCAACAACAAGAACATCATCATGGCAGCTCAGCAGTGTGTGGGCCTCATTGAGGGCCGGGAAGTGGTGGTCATCCCCACCCGCACCGTGCCCCAGGGCATCTCCACCCTGCTGGTGATGGACCCCGAGGGTCCGGTGCAGGACAACGTGGACGCCATGACCGAGGCCATGAGCCACGTGCACACCAGCGAGGTGACCTACGCCGCCCGCAACTCCGACTTCGACGGCTTCGCCATCCAGGAGGGCGACTACATGGCCCTCAGCGACGGCCAGCTGTTCGGCACCGCCAAGTCCATGGAGGAGCTGCTGGAGAATCTGGCCCAGGCCGAGACCCAGCAAACGGCAGAGTTCATCAACATCTTCTACGGCGAGGATGTGGACGAGGAGTCCGCCGGCAAGGCCCTGGCCCTGTTCCAGCGCCTGTGCCCCAACGCTGAGATCACCTTGCTCAGCGGCGGCCAGCCCGTGTACTACTATATGATTTCCGCGGAATAACGGCCAAAACACTCCAACCCGGCGGTGCAGCTGACGCTGCGCCGCCGGGTTTTTCTTTTTTCCTGCAAAAAATGATTCTCCATATTTCACGCAACTTTTCACCCCCAAGCGCATATACTACATGGTATACGGGGGAGTGTGGCGGGAATTTGCCCGCCCCTCCTCCACAGACATTGACAGAAACGGAGCGATTGACCATGTTGTTGCAAACCACACCCCCGAAATCCGACACCCCCGCCCAGGACGTGGACGACCTGATCTTTATGGGCCAGGCCGGGCCAATTGTCAGCCAGCGTTGACGGTGAAAAATCATCTTTTTGACGGGAATCTCCCCCCTTTACAACCCAGGGGCCTTTCTATATAATATATGAGATATATTATGGCCATGGGCCGGTTAAAGGATGAACGAGAATGCTGCAATTTGACGAATACAAGGTAAAACTCAACAACCTCAAGCCCGAGCTGGAAGAGCTGGGGCAGGCCCTGGACCTGGAGGCCGCTGAGCGGGAGCTGGATATGCTCCAGGCGGAGTCCGCCTCCGACGGGTTCTGGGACAACGTGGAGAAGGCCCGGAAGATCCAGCAGCGCATCAGCCAGCTGGAGGGCAAGATCAACGCCCAGGCCAAGCGTCTGTCCACCTGGGACGACCTGATGGTCATGTGTGAGATGGGCAACGAGGAGGAGGACGAATCCCTGGTGCCCGAGGTGGAAGAGGGCTTCGAGGGCCTCATCCGCAACATGGAGGAGGCCCGTCTGGCCACCCTCCTGTCCGGCGAGTACGACCCCTCCCCCGCCATTGTCTCCCTCCAGGCCGGCGCCGGCGGCACCGAGGCCCAGGACTGGGCCCAGATGCTCTACCGCATGTACACCCGCTGGGCCGAGCGCCACGGCTTTACCTACTCCATTCTGGACTACCAGGACGGCGACGAGGCGGGCATCAAGTCCGCCACCATCCGCATTGACGGCGAGAACGCCTACGGCTACCTGAAAAGCGAGCACGGCGTGCACCGCCTGGTGCGTGTCTCCCCCTTTGACGCCAACGCCCGCCGTCAGACCTCCTTCGCCGCCGTGGAGGTGACCCCCGAGATCGACGACAGCGTGGAAGTGGAGATCCGCCCCGAGGACATTGAGATGCAGGTCTACCGCGCCTCCGGCGCCGGCGGCCAGCACGTCAACAAGACCTCCTCCGCCGTGCGACTGATTCACAAGCCCTCCGGCCTGGTGGTGGCCTGCCAGACCGAGCGAAGCCAGCTGCAAAACCGGGAAACCTGTATGAAGATGCTGCGCTCCAAGCTCATCCAAATCAAGGAGCAGGAGCACCTGGACAAGATCTCCGACATCAAGGGCGTGCAGCTGAAAATCGAGTGGGGCAGCCAGATTCGTTCCTACGTGTTTATGCCCTACCAGCTGGTGAAGGACAACCGCACCGCCTACGAGACCTCCAACATCAATGCCGTGATGGACGGCGACCTGGACGGCTTCATCAACGCCTACCTCACCGCCTCCGCCACCGGCAACTGGGCCACCAAATAATTCCCACACACATCGCCTGTCCCGGGTGCTCCTCGCCTCCGGGACAGGCGATTTCTTCCCTCTAGGCCAGGGGAACTTCTTTGTAAATATTGTCTTATATGGTTGACTGTTCCTGACATGAGGACTACAATAGTACCACAATCGAACTGTTAGGAGGGTATCAACCATGAAAAAGCTGATTCGCCGATGTCTTGCTCTGGCGCTGAGCGCCGTGTTTGTGCTCACCTGCGCCGCCCCCGTCTCTGCCGCCGGCACCGACATCAACGTCCAATTGGATGTCACCTATTCCCAGACCGACGCCCGGGACATGCTGACACTGATCAACGACTTCCGTGCCAGCGACGATGCCTGGTACTGGAACCAGGACAATTCCACCAAAACCGATGTATCCGGTAAGCTCCAGGACTTCGTCTACGACTACAACCTGGAGAAAATAGCCATGCAGCGGGCCGCGGAAATCGTGGTGGCGTATGGTCACATCCGCCCGGACGGTACTAGCTGGTATTCCGCATTCCGGGAGTTTGGCGTCTATTACCACAGCGCATCGGAGAACATTGCCATCGGCTACACCTCCGCCCAAGATGTCTTTGAGGGCTGGCGGGAGGACAACGAGGACTATTCCGGCCAGGGTCACCGCCGCAATATGCTCTCCCAGGACATGGCCTCCATCGGCATTGCCCATGTGGTATACGGCGGGGTGCATTTCTGGGTTCAGGAGTTTGGCACCCTGGCAAACCCCAACACCACTGAGACCACCCCCGCCGCCGATGCCACCGTGGACATCCGGGTGGCGTCCGACTCCATCCGCAGCGTCACCCTGGACGCCATCTCCCCCCTGTCCCTGAAGGTAGGCGCTCAGGCAGATCTGCCCACCGTGTCCGCCACCTTGGAGACCAATGACACCTGGGCACACACCCCTGACATCCATGTGACGCTGGAGCCCAACTGGACTGTGACGGCAGGCAGCGATGTGGTGAAGGTGGAGGGCGACAAGCTCACCGCCCTGGGGGCGGGCAGCGCCACCCTCTCCGCCACCGTGGCGGGCCAGACCGTCACCTGCTCGGTCACCGTCACCCAGGCCCCCTGTCAGCACCAGTGGGATGACGGTGTAGTCACCACTGAGCCCACCTGCACCCAGGATGGCGTGCGCACCTACACCTGCCAGCTGTGTGGAGAGACCAGGACCGAGGCCATCCCCGCCACCGGGCACACCGTTGTCATCGATCCTGCCGTTGCCCCCACCTGCACCCACACCGGCCTCACGGAAGGCAGTCACTGCTCCGTGTGCAACACGGTGATCGTGGCCCAGACTGAGGTGCCTATGCTGCCCCACGACTATGTGGCCTCTGTCACCACTGAGCCCACTTGCACCGTGGATGGTGTGCGCACCTATACCTGTTCCATGTGCGGCGACAGCTATACCGAAGCCATCCCCGCCACCGGCCACACCTTTGGCCCCTGGACCACCGTCACCTCTCCCACCTGCACCCAGAGCGGCAGTGAGCAGCGCTCCTGCTCCGTCTGCGGCTATACCGAGACCCGGGGCGTCGATCCCACCGGCCACGCCTGGGAGGATGACTACACCGTGGATCAGGCTCCCACCTGCACCCAGGACGGCAGCAAGTCCATCCACTGCTCCCGGTGCGATGCCGTCACCGATGTCCAGACCATCCCCGCCACCGGCCACACCTGGGACCAGGGCACTGTCATCACCCCCGCCACCTGCACGGAAAGCGGCACCATGCGCTACACCTGCACCGTCTGCGGCGAGACCCGGGATGAGGTGATTCCCGCCACTGGTCACACCTGGGACCAGGGCACTGTCCTCACCCCCGCCACCTGCACAGAAAACGGCACCATGCGCTACACCTGCACCGTCTGCGGCGAGACCCGGGACGAGGTGATTCCCGCCACCGGTCACGCCTGGGAGGATGATTACACCGTGGATCAGGCTCCCACCTGCACTCAGGACGGCAGCAAGTCCATCCACTGCTCCCGGTGCGATGCCGTCACCGATGTCCAGACCATCCCCGCCACTGGCCACACCTGGGACCAGGGCACTGTCATCACCCCCGCCACCTGCACGGAAAGCGGCACCATGCGCTACACCTGCACCGTCTGCGGCGAGACCCGGGACGAGGTGATTCCCGCCACTGGCCACACCTGGGACCAGGGCACCGTCTTCACCCCCGCCACCTGCACGGAAAGCGGCACCATGCGCTACACCTGCACCGTCTGCGGCGAGACCCGGGATGAGGTGATTCCCGCCACTGGTCACACCTGGGACCAGGGCACTGTCCTCACCCCTGCCACCTGCACAGAAAACGGCACCATGCGCTACACCTGCACCGTCTGCGGCGAGACCCGGGATGAGGTGATCCCCGCCACCGGTCACGCCTGGGAGGATGATTACACCGTGGATCAGGCTCCCACCTGCACTCAGGACGGCAGCAAGTCCATCCACTGCTCTCAGTGCGATGCCGTCACCGATGTCCAGACCATCCCCGCCACTGGTCACACCTGGGACCAGGGCACCGTCTTCACCCCCGCCACCTGCACGGAAAGCGGCACCATGCGCTATACCTGCACCGTCTGCGGCGAGACCCGGGACGAGGTGATTCCCGCCACCGGTCACGCCTGGGAGGATGATTACACCGTGGATCAGGCTCCCACCTGCACCCAGGACGGCAGCAAGTCCATCCACTGCTCTCGGTGCGATGCCGTCACCGATGTCCAGACCATCCCCGCCACTGGCCACTCCTATGAGTGGGTGGTGGACCAGGAGCCCACTGCCACCCAGGCAGGCAGCCGTCACCAGGAATGCACCGTGTGCGGCGCCCTGGGTGCCACGGAGACCATTCCCGCCACTGGCACTGAGCCTGGCACTGAGCCTGGCACTGAGCCTGGCACTGAGCCCAGCACCCAGCCCAGCACCCAGCCCAGCACCCAGCCCCAGGCCGGCAGCACTGTCCCGTCCACCGGCGACCACAGCCACCTGACTGTGTATGTGGGTATCCTGGCGGTGTGCGTGCTGGCCCTGGCTGGAGTCGGCGCAGTGGCTGTCCGTCGCCGCCGCCGCTAATCGTTCCGCATCTCCCCATATTCCCCTGATCATTTCCTGTGGCCCTCAAAAGAGGGCCACAGGATTTTTTTGCATACTTTTTCTCCCATGGGAAACCCTATCCATGCAAGTGAAACCCAAAGGAGGGATTGGATGGCGCAATCGGCCATTGAAATTAAAAGCGAGATCGGGCCCTTGAAGCGGGTGCTGCTCCACCGCCCCGGGGGCGAGCTGGAAAACCTGATGCCGGAGTATCTGGAGCGCCTGCTCTTCGACGACATCCCCTATCTGAAAATCGCCCAGGAGGAGCACGACGCCTTCTGTGGGCTGCTGCGGGACAACGGCGTGGAGGTGGTGTACCTCACCGACCTGGTCAGCGAGTCCCTCACCGACGGAGCGGTGAAGGAGCAGTTTGTGCTGGAGTATATCGGAGAGGCGGGGGTGCGGGGGGACAAGCGCACCGCCATGATCGCCGACCACTTTCTGTCCATGTCCACCCACAACATGGTGTCCGCCATGATGGCAGGGCTGCGCAAGGCCCAGGTCCACGGATATGGCCGGAAAAACCTCACCGACTACCTGGAAGACGACTATCCCTTTGTCCTGGACCCCATCCCCAACCTGTACTTTACCCGGGACCCCTTCGCCGCCATGGGCAACGGGGTAACCATCCACCGAATGCACACCGTCACCCGGCGGCGGGAGACCCTCTTCGCCCAGTATATCTTCGCCTACCACCCCCAGTACAAGGGCACCCCGGTGTACTACGACCGGGCCGCCCCCGCCTCCATTGAGGGGGGCGACATCCTGGTGCTCTCCCCCCAGGTGGTGGCCATTGGCATCTCCCAGCGCACCCAGCCCTGGGCCATTGAGCAGCTGGCCAAGCGGCTTCTCTCCCCCCAGGTGGGCTTTACCAAGGTGCTGGCCTTTGACATCCCCAAAAACCGGGCCTTCATGCACCTGGACACGGTGTTTACCATGGTGGACCGGGACAAATTCACCATGCACCCGGGCATCTCCTCCCACCTGCGCCTGTTCGTGCTGGAACTGGAGGAGGGGGCCCACCTGTCCATCACCGAGGAGGAGGACAGCCTGGAAAACATCCTGAAAGAGCATTTGAACCTGGACTCCGTCACCCTCCTCAAGTGCGGCGGCAACTCGGTGATTGACGCCGCCCGGGAGCAGTGGAACGACGGCTCCAACACCTTCTGTCTGGCCCCCGGCCGGGTGGTGGCCTACTCCCGCAACCACGTCACCAACCGGGTCATGGAGGAGGCGGGCATTGAGGTGCTCACCATTCCCAGCAGTGAGCTGTCCCGGGGCCGGGGCGGCCCCCGGTGTATGACCATGCCCCTGGTACGGGGTTCCATCTAATCTATGTTGCAAAGGAGATCACAACCATGGCAGTCAATCTAAAAGGCAAATCCTTCCTCACCCTCATGGACCTCTCCGCCCAGGAGATCCGCTACCTGCTGGACCTGGGCCATTCCCTGAAGGCCAAGCGGCAGATGGGACTCCACGGGGAGGCCCTCAAAGGCAAGCACATCGTGCTGCTCTTTGAAAAGACCTCCACCCGCACCCGCTGCTCCTTTGAAGTGGCCATGGCCGAGGAGGGAGGCCGGGTGACCTACCTGGACCCCGGCTCCTCCCAGATGGGGAAAAAGGAGTCCATGGAGGACACCGCCAAGGTGCTGGGCCGCTTCTTTGACGGCATCGAGTACCGGGGCTACGACCAGGCCAACGTGGAGACCCTGGCCAAATACTCCGGGGTGCCCGTGTACAACGGCCTGACCGACCTGGACCACCCCACCCAGATCATTGCGGACATGATGACCATGGAGGAGCACTTGAGCAAGCCCCTCAAGGACTGCAAAGTGGTGTTTGTAGGGGACGTGCGCAACAACATGTGCTATGCCTGGATGTTCGGCTGCTGCAAGATGGGGGTGGACTTTGTGGGCTACGGGCCCCAGGAGCTCATTGACGGGGCGGACAAGACCATTTTGGAGGCCTGCAAGCAGGAGGGGGCCATCTCCGGGGCCAACATCACCCTCACCTGCGACCCCAACGCGTTGAAGGGGGCAGACGTGCTCTACTCGGATATCTGGGCCTCCATGGGCGAGGAAGAGCTGATCCCCCAGCGGGCCAAGCTTCTCACCCCCTACCGCATCGACCACACCATGCTGGCCGCCACGGGGAATCCCGAGGTGATCTTCATGCACTGCCTGCCCTCCTTCCACAACTTCGACACCAAACTGGCCAAAGAGTGGATGGACAAGGGAGTGGACATCCGGGAGGTCACCGACGAGGTGTTCCGCTCTCGTCACTCGGTGGTGTTTGACGAGGCGGAAAACCGGATGCACGCCATCCGTGCCATTCTGGTGGCAACCCTATGAGGGGGGCCACCAAAGTGGTGGTGGCCCTGGGGGGCAACGCCCTGGAGGACAAACAGCTCCCCCCCACCGCCCAGTCTCAACACCAGGTGCTCCAGCGCACCGCCCAGCAGCTGTCCCAGCTGTCGGTATCCGGGTATGAGCTGGCCATCGTCCACGGAAACGGCCCCCAGGTGGGGCGCATCCTCCTGGCCAGCGAGACCGCCCGTGACGTGACGCCCCCCATGCCCTTTGACGTGTGCGGGGCCATGAGCCAGGGGTATATCGGCTACCACATCCAGCAGACCCTCACCGCCGCCCTGCGGGCCCAGGGTAAGAACATCCCAGTTGTGACGGTGGTGACCCAGGTGGTGGTGGACCCCCAGGACCCCGCCTTTTCCCATCCCACCAAGCCCATCGGGCCCTTTTACACCCAGGCCCAGGCGGAGGCCCTCACCCGGGAGCGGGGCTATCACATGCGCCAAGACGGCCAGCGGGGATACCGCCGGGTGGTCCCCTCTCCAAGCCCGCAGCGCATTGTGGAGATTGGAACCATGAAAAGGCTGTGGAACACCACCATCACCATCGCCTGCGGCGGCGGAGGCGTGCCGGTGGTGGAGGGGGCGGACGGACACCTGGAAGGGGTGGCCGCCGTCATCGACAAGGATTTGGCCGCCTGCCGTCTGGGCATTGAGATGGAGGCGGACGTGCTGATGATTCTCACCGAGGTGCCCGCTGTGGCCCTCCACTTCGGCACCCCTCAACAGGAGGACCTGGGCGAGGTGAAGGCGGAGACCCTGGAGCAGTACGCCCACCAGGGACACTTTGGGGAGGGCTCCATGCTGCCCAAGGTGAAGGCGGCCATTCAGTTTGCCCGCTCCGCCCGGGGCCGGACCGCCATCATCACCAGCCTGGACCGGGGGCTGGAGGCCCTGGCGGGCAAGTGCGGCACCCGGGTGACGGCCTGACAAATGGCCCCCTTGCATGAAGGGGTCATCTGCCCAAAAGCTGACCGAGAGGGCCTGTTCTTCTCCGATTTCTGTGGTGTAAACCACCGTCCCCGCCGGGGACGCTCCGCTGGGCCCGATTTCTCCCCGATGAGAAATCGGGGAAAGAATCGCCAAAGGCGGGGCCTTCCCCCGCCTTGTGGAATCCACCCCGCGGTACGGGGGGTGCGCCTGCGCTCTTCTCTGTTCGGCCCTTGGCCTAGTTCATGTCACATAGATGGCGTGGACATTCTACAGAAGGTGCCTGCTTCTCTGACAGAGAGCACTTCTACCCCCAGAGCCTTACCCTGGTATGCAACTGTTCCCAGTTGCCGGAGACCAGGTTCCCGGCGGCGGGAACGCCGCTTGGCCAGGGTAGGCCCGGATATGGAACGCACCCAGCCATAGGGCCAGCTGCCCAGGGTAGCCTGGTATCATAGCAGAGCCAGGACCCACAGCAAGGATGACGGGCCGAACCTAGACTTGACGCAGTTTCAGCCCAGTACCCCAGGGGGGTACCTAGGGGGGAACGCCCTGGGCGGGTTTTGGTGACTTTTGCCCGAACAAAAGTCACCCCCAGCGGGTAGCGTCCCCACCAGGCTGGCAAGCCTGTATTCATTTCTCCGTAAGGAGGTACACTATGAAATCCTTTCGCATGCCCACCGCCTACACCATTCTCCTCTCCCTGCTGCTGGTGATGACCATTCTCACCTGGGTCATCCCCGCCGGACGCTACCAGACGGGAGCGGAGGGGGAACCGGTGTCGGGCACCTATGAGCAGATTCCCCAACAGGGCCAGCCCATCACCTCGGTGTTCACCGCCCCCCTGGAGGGGCTGTACGAGGCCATCGACATCGCCGCCTTTATCCTCATGGTGGGTGGTTTTCTGGGGGTTGTGGGCAAAACCGGGGCCATTGACCGGGGCATCTCCGCCCTGGTGGCCAAGCTCCGGGGCAAGGAGACCCTGCTCATCCCCATTTTGATGCTGGTGTTCGCCCTGGGGGGCACCACCTTCGGCATGGCGGAAGAGACCATCGCCTTTTACCCTCTGGTGCTGCCCATTTTCATCTCCGCCGGGTACGACCCCATCACCGCTGTGGCGGTAATTTTGGTGGGGGCCGGGGTGGGCACCCTGGCCTCCACCGTCAACCCCTTCGCCACCGGCATCGCCGCAGGCTTTGCCGGGGTGTCCCTGGGCACCGGGATGTTGCTGCGGGTCATCATGCTGGTGGTGATGCTGGCGGCGTCCATTTACTTCGTCATGCGCTACGCCGCCCGGGTCAAGGCCCACCCGGAGACCTCCCTCATGGCCAGCCATCGGGCGGATTACACCGCCCGCTTTGCCGCCCAGGGTTCGGACGGGGCCAAGCTGACCTGGGTGCAGTCTCTGGCCCTGGCCCTCTTCGCCCTCACCTTCCTGGTGATGATCTACGCCGTCATTCCCTTTGACGACATGGGGCTGCCCCTGCCCACCCTG
>NZ_SJOS01000035.1:0-27530 GCF_012027765.1 Pseudoflavonifractor sp. SW1122
TCATTGCTCTCCCCCCGGAGGTAGAACAGAGACACGCCAAAATAGGCGGCCATCTTCTTCTGCTGCTCCTGGGTGGGGGTCTGACGCCCCGTCTCGAACTTCTCCACAGCAGTTTTGGGCAGGCCCAGGGCCAGAGACAGCTCCGGGCGGCTCATGCCCTTTTGGGTGCGCAATTCCGTGATGCGCTGAGCCAAGGTAATCATAGAAAACGCTCCTTAAAATGCGTGTCCAATGTCGGTGCGGAAGTGCATGTCGGTGAAGGAAATGTGCTTGCCTGCCTCATAGGCGTTGGCAATGGCCTCCTCCAGGGTGGGGGCGGTGGTGGTGACACCCAGCACACGGCCGCCGTTGGTGACATACTGGCCGTCTTTCAGGGCGGTGCCGGCGTGGAACACCACGGAGGTCTTACCGGCCTCCTCCAGCCCGGAGATGGGGTAGCCCTTCTTGTAGTCCAGGGGATAGCCACCGGAGGCCAGCACCAGCACGCACCCGGCCTCCTTCTTCCACTGGATATCCAGCTGGTCCAGGGTGCCGTCCACACAGGCCTGGAGCACGTCCATCAAATCGGTGTCCAGCAGGGAGAGCACCACCTGGCACTCGGGGTCACCGAAGCGGGCGTTGTACTCCACCACCCGGGGACCCTTGGGGGTGAGCATGAGACCGAAGTAGATGACCCCGTGGAAGGGGCGGCCCTCGGCCTGGAGGGCGTCAATGGTGGGCTGGAAGATCTCCTCCATGCACTGCTTGGCCATCTCAGGGGTGTACTGGGGCGGGGGAGAGATGGCGCCCATGCCGCCGGTGTTGGGGCCCTGGTTGCCGTCAAAGGCCCGCTTGTGGTCCTGGCTGGCAGGCATGGGGACCACGTGCTTGCCGTCGGCAAAAGCCAGCACGGTGACCTCGGGGCCCACCATGCACTCCTCAATGACCACCGTGGAGCCGGACTCGCCGAACTTCTTGTCTGCCATCATCTCGGTGGCGGCCTGTTTGGCCTCCTCCACGGTGGAGGCCACCACCACGCCCTTGCCCAGGGCCAGGCCGTCGGCCTTCACCACGATGGGAGCGCCCTGCTCCTCGATGTAGGCCAGGGCCTTGTCCAGCTCGGTGAAGGTGGCATAGGCGGCGGTGGGGATGTGGTACTTGGCCATCAGCTCCTTGGAGAAGGCCTTGCTGGCCTCAATGATGGCGGCGTTGGCCCGGGGGCCGAAGGCGGGAATGCCCGCCTCCTCCAGAGCGTCCACCATGCCCATGGCCAGGGGGTCATCCGGAGCCACCATGACGAAATCCATGTGGTGTTCCTTGGCCCAAGCCACCATGCCGGGCACGTCGGTGGCCTTGACATCCACGCAGGTGGCCACCTGGGCGATGCCGCCGTTGCCGGGGGCGCAGAACAGCTCGGTGACCTTGGGGGACTGGGCCAGCTTCCAGCAGATGGCGTGTTCACGGCCGCCGCTGCCCACTACGAGTACTCTCATGGGTTGACCCTCCTCTTAGTGGTGGAACAGGCGCATGCCGGTGAAGGCCATGACAATTCCATACTTGTTGCAAGTTTCAATGACGTTGTCGTCCCGGATGGAGCCGCCGGGCTGGGCGATGTACTCCACGCCGGACTTGCGGGCCCGCTCCACGTTGTCGCCGAAGGGGAAGAAGGCGTCGGAGCCCACGGACACGCCGTGCATCTGGGCAATCCAGGCCTTTTTCTCCTCCCGGGTCAGGGGCTCGGGCTTGACCTTGAAGGTCTCCTGCCACACGCCCTCGGCCAGCACATCCTCGTACTCGTCGGAGATGTACACGTCGATGGCGTTGTCCCGGTTGGGACGGCGGATGTTGTCTACAAACTGGAGGCCCAGGACCTTGGGGTGCTGACGCAGCATCCAGTTGTCCGCCTTGGAGCCAGCCAGACGGGTGCAGTGGATGCGGCTCTGCTGACCAGCACCCACGCCGATGGTCTGGCCGTTCTTGACATAGCACACGGAGTTGGACTGGGTGTACTTCAGAGTCAGCAGGGCCAGCAGCAGGTCGTGGCGGGCGGCCTCGGGCAGCTCCTTGTTCTCGGTGACGATGTTGTCCAGCAGGCTCTCGTTGATCTCGAAGTTGTTGTAGCCCTGCTGGAAGGTGATGCCGTAGATGTGGCGGGTCTCAATGGGGGCGGGCTCGTAGTTGGGGTCGATCTGCACCACGTTGTAGTTGCCCTTCTTCTTGGTCTTGAGGATGGCCAGGGCCTCGTCGGTGTAGCCGGGGGCGATGATGCCGTCGGACACCTCCATGGCCAGGAACCGGGCGGTGGCCTCGTCGCACACGTCGGACAGGGCGGCCCAGTCGCCGTAGGAGCACAGACGGTCGGCGCCACGGGCTTTGATGTAGGCGCAGGCGATGGGGGAGGTGTCAAAGCCGTCGGCGAAGTAGATCTGCTTTTCCACGTCGGTGAGGGGGGTGCCCAGAGCGGCACCGGCGGGGGAGACGTGTTTGAAGGAGGCAGCGGCGGGCAGGCCAGTGGCCTTCTTCAGGGCCTTCACCAACTGCCAGGAGTTGAGGGCGTCCATGAAGTTGATGTAGCCGGGCTTGCCGTTGAGGACGGTGATGGGCAGTTCACCCTCATCCATGTAGATGCGGGCGGGCTTTTGATTGGGGTTACAGCCGTATTTCAGTTCCAGTTCGCGCATGATTTAAACCTCCCAGTGTTTGTTGATGATGGAAGTCTCACAGTCCCCGGTCTCCAGGTCGATGTAGCGGACGAAGAGGGAGACCTTGTTCTCGTCGTTGAGGGACAGCCACAGATCCCCGGCCAGAGTCTCGGCGTCGGGGGCGGTGATGGCCACCAGACGGGGCTCGCCCTCAAAGGAGGGCAGGGGGTCCAGGTTCTCCTGATAGGTGTGGATGAAGTGTCCGGTGCCGGGCAGGGGAGCGTCGTACTCGTAGAAGTAGCGCAGGTTGCAGTCGGGGTTGCCGTAGGCGGACTTGAGAATGGACAGCTTGTAGCTGCCGTCCTTGAGGAGCAGACCGGAGATGCGAGGGGTGTAGTTGGGGGGATCGGGCTCAAAGCAGCGGGAGCGCAGGGACTCAGCAAAGGTCTTGCCAGCCAGCAGGCCCTGCTGAATGGTGTCGGTCTGGTCGCCGTTGGTGACAATGGTGTCCTCGCCCACCTGGCGCACGGGGTGATAGATGATCAGGGAGGGATCGGTCATCTTGCTCTCGTCATAGGCCCGGGTGCGGATGCCGTCCTCGGTCTCCTCGAAGATGCGGTTGCGGCTGTTTTCGCTGCGGCCCATGATGAAGTAGGCGATCACCGCATGCTTGTTGTCAGCGGTGCGGCCCAGCACGATGCCTCGGCCGGGGTAGGGGTTGCGGGACAGCTCCTGGCACAGATCCAAAGTTGTCATAGTGGTACCTCCTCAAAGTGTTGGTCAAAGAAAAAGGGCGCACCTATCCACAAAATAGGTGCGCCCAGACGGTCGGCATTTCTACGGCTATACTCCCTGTGGTCAACCCACTTCCGTCAGTCATATAGCCTGTTAACTATATCATGCCCTGAGCGCCTTTGTCAAGCTTGCGGGGGCAGAATGTGAACCACTCGGCCCTCTACATGGAGCCGATCTTGGCAGAATAGGGAGACGGCCTGGGGCAGGATGTGCCACTCGGCCTGCTCCATGATGCGACGCTGCAAGGTCTCGGGGGTGTCACCCTCCTCCACAGCCACAGCCTTTTGCAGCACGATGGGGCCGCCGTCGCACTCCTCCGAGACAAAGTGGACGGTGGCGCCGGACACCTTCACTCCGTACTCCAGGGCCTTCTCGTGGACGTGGAGGCCGTAGCAGCCCTCTCCGCAGAAGGAGGGGATGAGGGCGGGGTGGACGTTCAAGATGGCGTTGGGGTAGGCCTGCACCATCTCTTCGGTGAGAATGATCATGAAGCCTGCCAGCACCACCAGGTCAATGTCCAGCTCACGGAGCTTGGCCACCAGAGCCTGGGTCATGGCCTGGTTGGAGGGATACTCCTTGCGGGGGATGACATAGTGGGGAATCCCCGCCTTCTCCGCCCGTTCCAAGGCGTATACCCCGGCCTTGGAGGAGATGACGGCGGCAATGGTGCCGCCGCCCAGCTCGCCCCGGGCCTGGGCATCAATGAGGGCTTGCAGGTTGGTGCCGCCGCCGGACACCAAAACGGCAATACGTGTTCCCATGGATTACACCAGCTCCACGCCAGCCTCGCCAGCGACCACGCTGCCGATCTGGTAGGCGGTCTCGCCAGCTGCGGCCAGGGCGTCCAGAGCGGCCTGAGCCTGGACGGCGGGGACGGCCAGAATCATGCCGATGCCCATGTTGAAGGTGTTGTACATATCCCGGGCGGGGATGTTGCCCGCCTTCTGGATGAGGGAGAAGATGGGCAGGGTGGGGAAGGAGTCCAGCTTGATCTGGGCGGTGAGGCCGTCCACCATCATGCGGGGCACATTCTCATAGAAGCCGCCGCCGGTGATGTGGCTGACGGCGTGGACATCCACGCCAGCGCCCAGCACGGCCTTCACGGCCTTGACATAGATGCGGGTGGGCTCCAGCAGGGCCTCGCCCAGGCTCTTGCCGTTCAGCTCGTCCATGGGGGTCTTCAGGTCGGCGTGCTCCACGTCGAAGACCTTACGCACCAGAGAGAAGCCGTTGGAGTGCACGCCGGAGGAGGCCAGACCGATGAGCACGTCGCCCTCGGTCAGGGACTTGCCGTCAATGATCTTCTCCTCGTCCACCATGCCAACGGAAAATCCAGCCAGGTCGTACTCGTCCACGGGGTAGAAGCCGGGCATCTCGGCGGTCTCGCCGCCCACCAGGGCGCAGCCAGCCTGGCGGCAGCCCTCGGTGATGCCGGTGACGATGTCAGCGATGCGGGCGGGGTCGTTCTTGCCACAGGCGATGTAGTCCAGGAAGAACAGGGGCATGGCGCCGCCGCAGATGATGTCGTTGACGCACATGGCCACGCAGTCGATGCCCACGGTGTCGTGCTTGTCCATGAGGAACGCCAGCTTCAGCTTGGTGCCCACGCCGTCGGTGCCGGACACCAGCACGGGCTTCTTCATGCCGTTCAGGTCGGGGGCAAACATGCCGCCAAAGCCGCCCAGGGTGCCCATGACCCCGGGGATGTAGGTGGATTCCACCATGGGCTTGATGCGGCGCACCGCCTCATATCCGGCGGTGACGTCCACGCCGGCAGCGGCGTAGGAGGCAGAGTGAGAGTCAGAATGATTCATGAAAGTTACTCCTTTCCGTTCCAGCAGTAGGTGCACACCTTATCCCGGTCCAGACCGATGGACTCCAGCAGGCCGTCCAGGGACTGATAGCCCAGGGAGTCAAAGCCCATCTTCTCACAGATGGACTTGAGCATGCACTGGCCACGCTCGGTGTTGGCGTCGGCGTACTCCTCCAGATGCTTCTGACCCTCGTCGCCCTCCAGCTCCTGGATGGTGCGACGGGCCAGCAGGTCCATGTCGGAGTTGCCCCGGGAGAAGTTCAGATACTTGCAGCTGTACATGATGGGGGGGCAGGCGGAGCGCATGTGCACTTCCTTGGCCCCGGACTCGTAGAGAAAATCCACGGTCTCCCGCAGCTGGGTGCCACGGACGATGGAGTCGTCCACGAAGAGAAGCTTCTTGTCCTGAATGAGCTCAGGCACAGGAATCTGCTTCATCTTGGCCACCTGGTTGCGCACCTCCTGGTTGGCGGGCATGAAGGAGCGGGGCCAGGTGGGGGTGTATTTCACGAAGGGACGGGCAAACTGCTTGCCGCTTTTGTTGGCGTAGCCGATGGCGTGGGGCACGCCGGAGTCGGGCACACCGGCCACGAAGTCCACGTCTGGCTGCACGCCTCGGGCCTCTTCGTCCCGGGCCATGATCTCGCCGTTGCGGTAGCGCATGACCTCCACGTTGACCCCCTCGTAGTTGGAGTTGGGGTAGCCGTAGTAGGTCCACAGGAAGGCACAGATTTTCATCTCGTCGCCCGCGGGGACCAGGGTCTCAAAGCCGTCGGCAGTGACCCGGACAATTTCACGGGGGCCCAGCTCGTAGGCGTCCTCGTAGCCCAACTTGTGGTAGGCAAAGGACTCGAAGGATACGCAGTGGCCTTCGGGGCCCTTGCCGATGAGGACGGGCAGACGGCCCAGACGGTCCCGGGCGGCGATGATCTCGCCGTGCTCAGTGAGGATGAGCAGGGTCATGGACCCTTCAATGAGCTCCTGGGCGTTGCGGATACCGTCAATGAGGTTGGTCTTCTGGTTGATGAGGGCGGCGGTGAGCTCGGTGGAGTTGACCTTGCCGGAGCTCATGGCCATGAACTGGTGGCCGGGCTCGGAAAAATGCTCTGCCACCAGCTGGTCGGTGTTGGTGATGACGCCCACGGTGGTGATGGCGTACAGACCCAGGTGGGAGCGAACCAGCAGGGGCTGGGGGTCGGTGTCGCTGATGCAGCCGATGCCGCTGCAGCCGTGGAAGTCGTGAAGATCCTTCTCGAACTTGGTGCGGAAGGGGGTGTTTTCAATGGAGTGGATCTGACGCTGGAAGCCGTCGGCGGCATCATGAATGATCATGCCGCCCCGACGAGTGCCCAGGTGAGAGTGGTAGTCCACGCCGAAAAAGATATCAAGAGTTACGTCCCGCTTGGAGACGGCGCCAAAAAAGCCTCCCATGCTGTTCCTCCTAGTAAATTACTTGCCCATGAGGCGGCGGCTCATCTCCTGATAAGCGCCCTCCACGTTGCCCAGGTCGCGACGGAAACGGTCCTTATCCAGCTTCTCGCCGGTCTTGGAGTCCCAGAAGCGGCAGGTGTCGGGGCTGATCTCGTCGGCCAGGACGATGGTGCCGTCGGAGGTCTTGCCGAACTCCAGCTTGAAGTCCACCAGGGTCACGCCGCACTCGGCCAGAGTCTTCTTCAAGAACTCATTGACGGCGAAGGCGTAGGTCTTGATCTGCTCAATCTCCTCCCAGGTGGCCAGCTTCAGAGCCACAGCGTGGTAGTCGTTGATGAGGGGGTCGTGGAGGTCGTCGTTCTTGTAGGAGAACTCGATGGTGGGCTGGTCGAACACAATGCCCTCTTCCACGCCGTAGCGCTTGGCGAAGGAACCGGCGGAGATGTTGCGGATGATGACCTCCAGGGGGACGATGGAAACCTTCTTCACGGCGGTCTCACGCTCATTGAGCTCTTCCACCAGGTGGGTGGGGACGCCGGCCTTCTCCAGCTGGGACATGAGGAAGTTGCTCATCTGGTTGTTGATGGCGCCCTTGCCCAGGATGGTGCCCTTCTTGGCGCCGTCAAAGGCGGTAGCGTCGTCCTTGTAGGAGACGATCACGATGTCGGGGTTCTCGGTGGCGAACACCTTCTTGGCCTTTCCTTCATACAGCTGTTCCAGTTTGTTCATGATAAATCGTCCTTTCTCTATCTCAAAGTGAATGAAATTACAGTTCAGCCAGTTCCTGCTGGAGCTTGTCTTCCTTGGCGGCGATCTGAGCGGCCATGATGTCCCGGTCAGCGTCCAGACGGGAGGCCAGCTCGTCGTCGGTGACAGCCAGAATCTGGGCGGCCAGCACAGCGGCGTTCTTGGCGCCGTTGAGGGCCACGGTGGCGACGGGGATGCCGCTGGGCATCTGGACGGTGGCCAGCAGAGCGTCCAGACCGTCCACAGCGCCGCCCTTGAGGGGGATGCCGATGACGGGGAGGGTGGAATTTCCGGCGAAAGCGCCGGCCAGGTGAGCGGCCATTCCGGCAGCGCAGATGATCACGCCAAAGCCGTTTTGACGGGCGGAGCGGGCAAACTCAGCGGCCTGGGCGGGCGTGCGGTGGGCGCTCATGATGTGGGCCTCGTAGGGAATGCCATAGTGGGCAAGCTGTTGACAGGCACCTTTCACCACGGGCCAATCCGAGTCAGAACCCATGATAACTGCAACTTTTTTACTCATTGTTCCATTCTCCTTTACAAAACGCATGCCAAAAATCAAACAGGCCAACCACGCACTTGTAGTCGGCCTGTTTGGATTATGGACGGAATTTGGACGCAGAGATGCCCTGAGACATGCCAGATGCAACAGAAAAATGCTCGGCCTTCACAGGGCAACACCTCTCTACAAAAAGTATCTTTATTCTATACACAAACGAGGGAGCAAATCAAGGTATAAAATTTTTTTCGTTAGCTTACACAATGGATTGCCTGCGGATTCTATAAGGGCTGGTTAGAATAACCCGGCCCGGTCCAGAATTTCCAGGGCGTCCTTGGCGCGGCTGGCCCAGGAGGCGTTGCGGGCATAGTTCTGTCTGCGAGGGGCGGCCAGGGAGGACTCCTCCTCCAGCGCCCGGCGGCAACGGCGCACAAATCCGGCCGAATCGTAGGCGGTGTACACCACATCGGGGAAGGGCTCCACCTGATCGGGGTCAATCATAGTGACAATGGGCTTTCCCGAGGCCAGGTATTCGTACATACGAGGGGGGATGATATCGCTGCCTTTGGTGTCGGCGTGGAAGAGGTCAAAGAGCACGTCGCAGGCGAACAGGTAGTCGGGCAGCTCCACCGGGTTGACAGGCCCGGCCAGGACGATGTTGGGATAGCGGCGCAGGCGGCTGCGCACCGTAGGGGTGACCCGGCCCATGAGCAGGAAGGTCCACTCCGGGTGGGTGTGAGCGGCCCGGAGCATGGGCTCCAGCTCGATCCGGCCGTTGATGTCTCCCACCCGGCCCAGAATCGGGGAGGGCAGCTGGGAGAGGCAGAGTGGGACCGTGAGTCCGGGGCGGGTGAACATGCGGTCGTTGACCCCATTGGGCAGCAGGTGCACGCTGTCGTTGCAGGGGGAGAGGCGCTGGACCAATCCGGGCGAGGCGGCAAACACCACGTCGGCGTGGCAGGTCAAATCGCTCTCTTCGTCCAGATAGTTCTCGTCCCACTCTCGGTAGCAGTCGTACACCAGACCGCTGTATGCCAGTTGGTCCAGATGAACGGTCTGTTCTGGACTGGTGCACCACAGCACCGGCTCCCGAAAATGGTGGTGAATCAGGACCTTTTCCATAAAGTTGGCGCAGCGCTGCTCATCTCGCCGCTGCATGGAAGGGTGATTCCATCGGGCGAACATGGGAGCGGGAAGGGTATACACGGTAATGTGGGGGCGCATCTTGCGGCCCTGCTTGGGGCTCGGCATCCCGCGGGGGACGGGAGGCTCAAAAAAGAGAATTTGGATGTCGCTGAGTCGGGCCAGCAGCTGCTGGGTGCGGTTGGGGCGAGCCTGCCATGGGGTGTGGGACAGGCAGAGAATTTGCTTCATGACACTCACCTCAAAAGATCACATGGAAATCTTCTTGCAAGTCTGGACAAAATACAGTAGAATAGACCATATTTTGTCTTACGGAAACAATTATACAATAGGCTTGACCCTTGGGTCAAGGGAAGGAGTACCACTGTGCTGGAGTTGATACAACAATTGGACGAGGGGGCCCTGTGGTGGATTGCCCAACACCTGCGCATGGCCTGGTTGGACCCCCTGGTGATGTTCTACACCAATCTGGGCAATGGCGGCCTGTGCTTTATCGCCGTGGCCCTGCTGCTTTTGGTCTTTCGACAGACCAGAAAGGCAGGAGCTACCGCACTGACCGCCTTGGCGTTTGGTGCGGTGGTGACCAACCTGACCATCAAGCCACTGATCACCCGGCCACGGCCCTGGGTGGTCATGGAAGACTTTGTGTGCCTGGTCACCAGTTCTGACCCCAATTCCTTTCCGTCTGGACACACCACGGCGGCCTTTGCCTTTGGAGTGGCGCTGTTTCTCACCGTGAAACCAAAATGGGCAAAGGCCGCAGCCCTGGCGGCTGCGGCCCTGATGGGGTTGTCCCGTCTGTATGTGGGGGTACATTTCCCCACCGATGTGTTGACGGGAGCGGTGATTGGAACCTGCTGCGGTATCCTGGCCAGCTGGGTGGTCCGGCGGGTCAGTGAGCGGTTTTCTCGTCGGTGAGATAGGAGATCACCCACTGGGCCAGCAACAGACCTGCGCTGGCGGGCACCCACATGGAGCTGGCAGGAATGGAACGGCGGCCAGGCGGAGGCGTCTCCGTCCCGTCGTGGGCACGAGAGGGAAGCTCGGGGGAGAACACCACAGGGTGGTGGAGAATCCCCCGGGCTTTCAATTCTTTTCGTACCACCCGAGCCAGGGGACAGCCCTCAGTCTTGGACAGGTCTGCAATGCGCAGCTGCTGGGCGTCCAACTTATTGCCAGTGCCCATGGCGGAGATGATGGGGATATTCCGGGCATGGGCGGTCTCGATGAGGTCCAGCTTGCAGGACACCAGGTCGATGGCATCCACGATACAGTCATAGGAGTGCTGGAAAAACTCCTCTCGGGTCTGGGCCTCGTATCGAGCGGCCATGGGGTGGACCTGGCAGGTGGGAGAGATATCAGCTAAGCGGAGGGCGGCAGCCTCCGCTTTTTTCATGCCTACGGTGGAGTGGAGGGCGAAGGCCTGGCGGTTGATGTTGCTCACGGACAGATCGTCCAGATCAATGAGGGTCAGTTCACCCACCCCGGATCGGCACAGGGCTTCGGCGCACCAGCTGCCCACGCCGCCCAGGCCGAACACGGCCACGTGGCTTTGCTGTAACCGCTCCATGGCGGCATCCCCCAACAGCATACGGGTTCGAATGAATTGGTCTTCCATGTCAGTTTGCCTCCTTTCTCAAAAATGCCAGCATTTTTGAGAGAAAATGCAGCCCGCTGCGTGCATAATTGGGTCAAAGAGCGACCCAATTCCACACTGGCGGGCTGAGAAGTGTTTTTTCCGATGCGCATGTCCTCGGAAAAAACGAATTTGAATTTATTTTCCCGCCTGTAGTCGGGAAAACTCTGCCGAGGGCTTATGTCTATGCAATACCATCAGAACTTCTAGCTAGGTGTTTGCTTGCTTGACAGTTTAAAATTTCCCCGGCGTATTAGGATACGCCGGGGAAATTTTAAAATCAAGTGGAATTAGTAGCCAAAGTACTTGGCACCGTCAGCCAGAGCGGTGGCATAGGCATCGCCGCCCAGCAGCTCGTCAGACCAGTCGGTCATAGCGTCGGTGGTGAGAGCGGAACGGACGGTCTGCTTCCAAGACTCCTCTTCCCACTCCTGGAAGTAGGTGATGTGGTAGCCGAAGTAGGCGGAGGTGGAGTCGGGATTGTCCTGGTGCTGGACCATGGTCACGTCACCCGTGGCACGCTCCTCTTCAAACAGCCAGCTGTTCCGGTCATCGTTGAGGGTGCCGGACTTCACGCCGGTGGTCACACCGCCGTTGGAGGCAGTGGAGCTTGCGGAGTATTCCTCAGCCAGCTTACCGAAGGCCTCGGCGGTCTTGTCGCTCTCCTCCCACTTGGCCATGACCTCTTCGGCCTTGGCCTTGGCGGCGTCCCAGGCCTCCTGGGTGGGAGCCACGGTGTTGCCATCCTCGTCGGTGGTGGTCTCAGCCTTGATGAGAATGTCGCGGATGGTGGCGGGAGTGGTCTTGTCCTGGTAGCGGTCGTGGAAGATCACCACGTAGTAGCCGGCGTCGGTGTTCTCCACCACGGCGCCCTGGTCCTTCTCCAGTTCCAGCAGCTTGTCCTTGTAGATGCTGGACAGGGAGGAGGCGCCCACCACAGTGGTGTGGTCAGCGGAGTTGCTGGGGGAGGTCTCAGAGATGAGCTTGGCCACATCGGTGCCCTCCTGGTAAGCGGCCAGGGCCTCGTCAGCCTTGGTCTTGGCGGCGGCCATGGCCTCCTCCTTCAGCTTGGAGATCTCGTCGTTGCTCAGGGTGTTGCCCTCGTCGTCGGTCTCCTCCACCTTGTCAGCCTTGAAGTAGAGGTAGGAGTACTTGAAGGTATCGGCGTCGTCCTTGTGCTCGCTGTAGTAATCCTCCAGGTCGGTCTCGGTGAAGGACTCCTTGGTGTCGGTGTAGACGTCGTTGTAGTACTTGGTGGCCAGCAGAGAGCGGGCTTCCAGATCCTCATAGACGCTGGGGGTGATGTACTGACCATACATGGACTGGATGTAAGCCCTGTAGGAGACAGCAGAGGTCTTGGCAGCGCTCTTGGCGGAGTCGATGCGCTCGTCCAGGTCCTCCTGAATGTCGGACTTGGAGTAACCGGCCTCCACAGCGGCGTCATACAGAGCCTTGTCGTTCTGAGCCTGGCTCAGGGCGGACTCCAGGAAGAAGTCGCGGTAGGTCTTGCCCTCTTCCTCATCATACATCTGCTCGTTGTCGGGGGTGTTGGGGTCCACGGCGCCGTAGTAGTAGGCGTACATGTAACGGATGTTATAATAATAGTAACCCAGCTCGGAGACGCTCACCTTGGTGTCACCAATGGTGGCGGCAGTGGCACGGCGCTGGAAGAAGCCGGAGTTCCAAGTAATCAGGGCAGCTACCAGGATGGCCACCACAACACCGATGGCGGTGTAGGTGCGCACTTTACGCTTGTAGGCAGCTTGTTCGGAATAGGCTTTGGAGTTCTTGTCGGAAGGGGCAACGGTTTGGCGTTGCTTCTTCTCTCTGGATGCACTCATGGTATCAATCCTCTCAGTATTCAGTGGTATCCCCGGTGGGAAGAACGGCACACCACGTCTGAGAGATGTGCCGAACGGGCATATTATACCACGTGGGGCTGGCGTATGCAAGAAAAAATCGGAAATTGTCACAAGGAAAAAGGCGATGCAGATTTGCTCTGCATCGCCTGAGTCATCAAAGGGCCCCGCCATAGCCGTGCCACCCAATTAAAAACCTGCACGCAAATGCAGGTGGGTTGTCTCCATCTGGTTTCCTCACTTCCAACGTCCAAACACTCCGAAGAGGTCCGGGAGGCCTGCGATCCGCCAGATGAGGGGACATCCCGTTTAAAAGATGTGGGTTTTAAAAAGGTGGTCACGAGACAAGGCAGGGATTCATTATAAAAGGTTACTGGGCGTCCTCGTCGTCCTCGTTGAACAGCTGAGTCATAAACTGCTCATAGACCTGGTCCAGCTCTTCCTGGTCGTCAATGTCAGCCAGGATCTGCTCTCCGTTCTCCTCAGCCACGCGCAGGAGAATCAGGCCGAAGTCCTCGTCGTCCTCGTCCATGTCAGCAGGGACGAAGGCCATGTAGGTGTTGTCCCGATACTCCAGTGTGCCCAGATGTTCCAATTCAAATTCGTTGCCGTCCTCATCGGTGACGGTGACGAAATCAGGTCCGTATTCTTCGCTCATGCCTATAAGTCCTCCTTAGGGCGTTTTTGGGCGAATGTCTTTCGCTGGCTTTATTGTAACTGCAACGGGGCGAAAATGCAAGGGGGAGAATTGAGAAAAGAAAATCGAAGCTTCCGGGGCGCTCCGGGGGCAGGGTGGACAAAGCAGGGTGTGTGTGCTATAATATCATGAGTCAATTCGGTATATAAGCAAAAAATTCCAGAAGAATGTGTTAAAAAATATCGTATTTTGACGGAAATAAGTTATAGAAGAATGAAAAAGGAAGACGAGTTGGGCGTATTGCGCCCCAATACATCGGAGGTACCCATTATGTCAGAGATGAATCGAAATCGACCCTCTTCGGAACGTGGACCCAGGCGTCGGCACGACACATCCCAGACCCGTGGAGCAAGTCCGGAGAGAAGCGGGGAGGGGAGTTCCCACCAGCCCCGTAAGAAGGCACCCACCAAGCGGTCAGAAATTGCCCTGCGTGTGGGAAAGGTGCTGGGGACCCTGCTGCTCATCGGCATCGTCACCAGTGCGTTCATGGCCTGTTATGCTGCGGTGTATATCACCAATGTCATCATTCCCGAGGCCAAGCTAGACCTGTCCGCCTACACCATCAACGAGAACTCGGTCATCAAGTACGAGGATGACAACGGTCAACTGGTGGAACTACAAACCTTGGTGGGCGCAGAAAACCGCCAATGGGTGGACTATGATGAAATCCCTCAGGACCTTGTCAATGCGGTGGTGGCCGTGGAGGATAAGCGGTTCTGGGAGCACAACGGTGTGGACTGGTACCGTACCGCTGGCGCCTTTGTGAACATGTTCATCGGCATGAGAAACACCTTTGGCGGCTCCACCTTGACCCAGCAGCTGGTGAAGAACATTACCGATTACGATGACGTCACCGTCAAGCGTAAGATTCTGGAGATCTTCACCGCTCTGGAGCTGGAGAAGAACTACACCAAAGAAGATATCATCACCTACTATCTCAATGAGATCTTCCTGGGTCAGGGATGCTACGGCGTACAGTCTGCCTCTCAGATGTACTTTGGCAAGGACGTGTCCGAGTTGTCTCTGGCCGAGTGCGCCAGCCTGGCTGGTATCACCAACAACCCCTCTCTGTACAGCCCCTACTCCACCTTGGAGGTTACCCGCTATAAGTGCACCAACTGCGGCGAGTACTCTCTGACTAAGGATGATGTGTGTTCTGAGTGCGGAGCGAAGAACAGCTTTGACGAGGGCACCGTGTGGACGGCCCGAGACTATAACAAGGCCCGTCAGGAGCTCATTCTGGACCAGATGACCAAGGAAGATGTGCTGGGCGACAAGGCCATCAGCAAGGAAGCAGCAGAACAGGCCAAGGCCGAAGAACTGGTGTTCCGCTCCGACTGGGACGATGAGAAGAAAGAGGAGTACAACAACGCCAACACCAGCAACAAGACCATCTACTCCTGGTATGTGGAGGCGGTGATTGACGAGGTCACCGAGGACCTGATGGAACAGACTGGCCTATCCTATGAGGTAGTCACCAAGATGGTGTACAGCGGCGGTCTGGAGATCGTTGTGCCCTATGACCCCGAAGTCCAGGCGGCTGTGGACGAGGTGTACAACGACAAGAGCAACCTCAACTATATCTCCAGCTCGGGCCAGGAGATGAAGTCCGGCATGACCGTGGTGGACAATGACACCGGATATGTGGTGGCCATTGCCGGAGACGTGGGAGAGAAGACCATCAACCGCGGCTGGAGCTACGCCACGGATACGGTGCGTCAGCCCGGTTCGTCCATCAAGCCTCTCTCGGTGTATGCCCCTGCCATTGAAGAGAACCTCATCACCCCCAACACCGTCACCGACGATGTGCCCCGTTGGATGGGCTCCTACTGGCTGCAAAACTACCCGGTGAAGTACCGAGGCCTGACCACGGTGTTGGAAGGTGTCACGGAGTCTATCAACACCATTTCTGCCAATGTTCTGGAGAAGCTGGGATTCCAGACCTCCTATGAATATATGACAGAAAAGTTCAAGATCTCCACGGTGGTGGATGAAATGGTGCTGGAGAACGGCGAGGTGAAGACGGACCTGGGATACAGCCAGCTGGCTGTGGGCGGTCTCACCAAGGGTATCTCCACCTTTGAGATGGCCGCTGCCTATGCCACCTTCCCCCGGGACGGCGCCTTTACTGAGGCCACCACGTACCTGACGGTGAAGGACCATGACGGCAATGTGGTCATCGACAACAAGCCCTCCACCGAGTATATCCTGAGTCAGCGTACCACTTACTATATCAACCAGATGCTCACCAACGTCGTCAGCAGCGGTACCGGTACCGCCGCCCGCATTTCCGGCCAGTTGGTGGCCGGTAAGACGGGTACCACCGATGCCGCCAACGACCAATGGTTTGTAGGCTACACCAAGCACTACACCGCTGCGGTGTGGATTGGATACCCCAACAGCGAATCCATTGGTGGCATGTGGCCCAGCCCCTCCACCCTCCTGTGGCAGAAGGTCATGAGCCGTGTCCATGAGGACCTGCCCAGAGAGGAATTCACCCAGCCCTCTGGCCTGGTGACAGTGAGCATCTGTAAGGACTGCGGAAAGCTGGCTACCGACAACTGCTCCATGGATGTCCGGGGCAGCCGGGTTCAGAATATGACCCTGCTCAGCAGCGATGTGCCCAGCCAGTACTGCTCCTGCCATGTGGCCGTGGATATCTGCACGGAGGGCTCCGCCTCTGGAGGCTATCATCTGGCTGGACCCTACTGTCCTTCCAGCTCTGTCCGGACTGTGACCTTTGTGGACTACTCCCGAAACAATGAGTCCGGAGCCACAATCCTGGATGCTGGTGCCTTGCTGCACACAGTGCAGGGCAACGGCCAGTGTACCGTGCACAACAGCGGTACACCCTCTGACCCTGAGCCCTCCACCTCGCAAGAGCCCACCGACCCGTCGGCCTCGCAGAAGCCCGGAGACGAGGGGGATGAGGACCCCAAGCCCAGCGCGTCACAGGAGCCGGAATCCTAACGGATATCCTTTATCGCTCAGTAGAAAAGACTCCCCGGATGGTCCGGGGAGTCTTTTTGTGCATGTTTTCTCATTGTGTGCAAAAACATGTAAACATATGGAATGATTTTGTGCAAAATGTGAGGAAAAGAAAATTGCCATCTGTCCATCTGCGTGATACAATAGACCACAATGGAAAGACATTAGCGATGTGCTTAGCAAAAGGAGGATCCATGTATGTCGCAGAGACCCAGGTATTTCATTGTGGAGGCATCCGCATTGCCGGAGATCTATTTGAAGGTGGCGGAGGCCAAGCGGTTGCTGGAGACCGGCGAGGCACAGACGGTGAATGCTGCCACCCAGCGGGTGGGCATCAGCCGCAGTGCGTTTTACAAATATAAGGATGCGGTGCGGCCGTTTCGGGATATGCTCCACGGTCGGATTGTCACCATCCAGATCCTGCTGCGCAATCGGCCGGGAGCACTTTCCGGCGTGTTGAATATGTTTGCAGATTGGGGGGGCAATGTCCTCACCATCAATCAGGCCATCCCGGGCGGCGAGTCTGCGGCGGTGACTCTGGGTCTGGAGACTTCGGGGTTGAGCATGGAGCTGGAAGATCTGCTGGCCACCTTGCGGGATTTGCCGGAAGTGCTGCGTTGTGAAGTGTTGGCCGGATAAGACAAGGATGAACGAGGTGAACAACATGGTAAAAGTAGCGATCTTGGGCTACGGCACCGTGGGGTCCGGAGTGGCTCAGGTGCTGTGTCAAAATAAAGATGCCATCGCCCGCAGTGTGGGGGACGAGGTGCAGGTCAAGTACATCCTGGACGTGCGGGACTTTGACCAGTCGCCCTATGGTGGTACCTTTGTGAAGGACTTCTCGGTGATCGAGGAGGACCCGGAGGTGTCCGCGGTGGTGGAGACCATCGGCGGAGCCACGGTGGCTTTGAACTTCACCCAGCGGGCTCTGAGCGCGGGCAAGCACGTAGTGACCTCCAACAAGGAGCTGGTGGCCTGTCACGGGCTGGAGCTCACCCGACTGGCTCAGGAGAAGGGCGTGTGCTATCTCTTTGAGGCCAGCGTGGGCGGCGGCATTCCCATCATTCGCCCCTTGACCATGTGTCTGGCGGCCAACCAGATAGAGGAGGTCTGCGGCATCCTCAACGGGACCACCAACTATATCCTCACCCGGATGATCGGGGCGGGGCTCTCCTTTGAGGCGGCCTTGAAGGAGGCCCAGGAGAATGGATATGCCGAGCGGGACCCGTCGGCGGACATCCTGGGCTATGACGCCTGCCGGAAAATCTGCATTTTGGCGGATCTGTCCTTTGGTAAGAATGTGGACCCCCAGCTGGTGCCCACCGAAGGCATCACTGGTATCACTCTGGCGGATGTGGACTATGCCGACGGCGCAGGCAAGAAGATCAAGCTGCTGGGCCGGGCGCTGCGTCAGCCGGACGGACGGGTGTGTGCCTATGTGGCGCCCCATCTGGTGGATGGAAGCCACCCCCTGGCTGGCGTAGAGGATGTGTTCAATGCGGTGCTGGTGAAAGGAGACGCCGTGGGCGAGGTCATGTTCTACGGCCCTGGCGCTGGCAAGCTGCCCACCGCCTCCGCTGTGGTGGCGGATGTGATGGACATTGCCCGGTCTAAGGGCGCCCGGCCTCCCATCACCTGGGAGCAGGGCGATGACCAGACGCTGTGCGGCACCGACGAGCTGGCCAGCCGCTTTTATGTGCGGGTCCAGGCGGGAGCAGACGCTCTTCGCACCCACGTGGGAGAGATCAAGCTGCTTGCTCGCAGCGGGGCGGCAGCCGGTGAGACCGCCGGTATCACCGAGCAGGCCATGACCGAGCAGCAGCTTCGCTCCAAGCTGGAGGGGATGGAGGTACTCTCCCTCATCCGCGTGCTCAACTGACCCGCCAGATCGGCATAGTATAGGGCAGAATACAGCCCGAAAGGATTGAATGTGCAATGGCATTAATCGTACAAAAATTCGGAGGTTCCTCGGTGGCAAATGCGGAGCGTGTGCGCAATGTGGCCCGCATCATCACCGACGCATACAAAAAGGGAAACAATGTGGTGGTGGTGCTCTCCGCCCAGGGAGACACCACGGACGATCTCATTGAAAAGGCCCTGGAGCTCAATCCAGACCCCTCTCGCCGAGAGATGGATATGCTCCTGTCCACCGGCGAGCAGATTTCCTGCGCCCTGTGCGCCATGGCCATCGAGCAGATGGGCTACCCCGTGGTGTCCCTCACCGGCTGGCAGGCGGGATTCCACACCAATTCCGGCTATACCAACGCCCGCATTAAGCGGGTGAAGCCCGACCGCATTCTGGAGGAGCTGGACAAGCGGCGCATTGTCATTGTCACCGGCTTCCAGGGTCTGAACAAGTATGGGGATATCACCACCCTGGGACGGGGCGGCTCGGACACCTCGGCGGTGGCTTTGGCGGCCGTGCTCCACGCCGACCTGTGCCAGATCTACACCGACGTGGACGGTGTGTACACCGCCGACCCCCGTCTGGTGCCCAACGCCCGGAAGCTGGAAGAAATTACTTATGAAGAGATGCTGGAGCTGGCGTCCCTGGGCGCTCAGGTCCTGCACAACCGCTCGGTGGAAATGGCCAAGCGCTACGACGTCCGGCTGGAGGTGCTCTCCAGTTTCACCGATGCACCCGGTACAAAAGTCAAGGAGGTAGTCAAGCGCATGGAAAAGTCTCATATCAGCGGTGTGGCCAAGGATAAGAACATTGCCCGTCTGGCTCTGGTGGGCCTGGAGGACACCCCGGGTATCGCCTTTAAAATCTTCTCTCTGCTGGCCCGGAACAACGTCAACGTGGACATCATTCTCCAGTCCATTGGCCGCAGCGAGACCAAGGATATCAGCTTCACCGTGGCCAAGAGCGACATGGAGCTGGCCCAGAAGCTTCTGGAGGAGAATCGGGATGTAATCGCCTTCGACCACATCGACGTCTCGGACAACATCGCCAAGGTGTCCATTGTGGGCGCTGGCATGATCAACAACCCCGGCGTGGCTGCCACCATGTTCGAGGCTCTGTTCAATGCGGGCATCAACATCAATATGATTTCCACCAGTGAGATCAAGGTCTCTGTGCTGGTGGATAGCTGCGATGCCGACCGGGCTGTGCAGGTGGTGCACGATCGGTTCTACGACGAATTCAACGGCGCACGGTAATTTGTAGACAAAAAGGGGTGGCCCGGTGGGGCCACCCCTTTTGCGTGGAATAGAAAAAACGGGGGAAACGGTTGCAACAAGGGGGGAATAATGATACAATTAATACGTATTGTCTTGCGAATCCATGGATTGGGCAGGACGCGAAGCAGACCTTTTATGCGAGGTGCGAGGATTGTATTTAAAAGCGCTGGAGATTCAGGGGTTTAAGTCCTTTCCGGAGAAGACGGTGTTGACCTTTGGCGCCGATATCACCGTGATTGTAGGCCCCAACGGATCGGGAAAATCCAATATTGCCGACGCCATTCGGTGGGTGATGGGGGAGCAGTCCACCCGTACCCTCCGGGGCAACAAGATGGAGGATGTCATCTTTGACGGCACCGCCAAGCGCAAGAGCCTGGGGTTTGCAGAGGTGACGCTGGTGCTGGACAACAGCCAGCACCTGCTGGACCTGGAGGAGCAGGAGGTGGCGGTGACCCGGCGGTACTACCGCTCCGGAGAGAGTGAGTACTACATCAACCGCCGTTCCTGCCGCCTGCGGGATATCAATGAGCTGTTTATGGATACCGGTCTGGGCCGGGAGGGCTATTCCATCATCGGTCAGGGCAAGATCGACGAAATTCTGTCGGTGAAGAGCTCGGATCGGCGTGAGGTCTTTGAAGAGGCGGCGGGCATCTCCAAGTACCGCCACCGCAAAGAGGAGGCGGAGCGGAAGCTCCAGCGCACCGAGGAAAACCTGGTGCGCATCAACGACAAAATTGGCGAGCTGGAACTCCAGGTGGAACCCCTGCGGGTGCAGGCGGAGAAGACCAAGAAATATCTGGTGATGCGGGATGAGCTGCGGGGGCTGGAGATTTCCCTGTGGCTGGAACAGCTGGAGCAGTTGCGCTCCAGCAGCATCCAGCTGAAAACCGCCCTGGACACCGCCACCGCCCACCGGGAGGCCCTGCGGCAGGAGCTGGAGGGACTCTACCAGCAAGCGGAAGGCTATGCCCAGCAGATGCAGCAGCATGAGGTGCAGGCCGAGGAGATTCGGCGGGCCCAGAGCGACCTGGAGCAGCAGGTGCACCAGGGACAGAGCCAGCTGGAGCTGCTGCGCCGGGACCAGAAGAACAACACGGACAACATCCAGCGCATCCAAGACGAGCTGGAGCAGCAGGCGGGCCGGGCCGGTTCTCTGGCTCAGCAGGTGCAGCAGCGCCGGGAACGCCTGGAGCAAGTGGAGCGGGCCATGGCGGACTGCCAGGCCCAGCTGGAGCAGCTGGAGGAGAAAAGCCGCCACCTCATGGACTCGGTGGGCGGCCTGGACCAGGAGCTGGCCCAGCTGAGGGAGCAGGAGCGTCTGGAACAGGCATCTGCCGGTGAGGCCAAGGCCCTGTTGTCCGCCCTGTCTGCGGCGGGGCAGGAGCTCATGGACCGGGAGGAGAGCGTGGCCCGAGAGCTTTTGGAGCAGGAAGCCCAGAAGCGGGACATGGAGGAGGAACACGGACGCCTCCAAGGCCAGCTGGACAAGTTGGTGGAGGAGCGGGACGGGGTGTCCAACACCATGGCAGGCTATCAGATGCGGCTGCAAACTCGGCAGCGGAAGGTCCAGCAGGCCATGGAGACCCACCGCCGCCTGGAGATGGACCACAACAACCTCCAGTCCCGCATCCACATGCTCTCCGAAATGGAGAAATTCTACGAAGGATATTCCAAATCCGTCAAGCTGCTCATGGGCGAGGCCAAACGGGGCGGCTTGTCGGGAATTCGCGGCCCGGTGGCGGGGCTCATCCATGTGCCCGATGCCTATGCTGTGGCCATTGAAATCGCCTTGGGCGGTGCCATGCAGCACGTGGTGGTGGAGCGGGACCAGGACGCCAAGCAGGCCATCGGCTGGCTCAAACGCCGGGACGGTGGCCGGGCCACCTTCCTGCCCATGAACACCATGCGACCGGGTTCCCTCCGGGAGACCGGGCTGGAGTCCCAGCCCGGGTACGTGGGCATGGCCAATGAACTCATTGAATACCACGAGGATTATGAAACTGTGATGTCCAATCTGCTGGGGCGCATCGTCATCGCCCAGGATTTGGACCAGGCCATGGCCATGGCCCGGCGGTATGGACACCGCTTCCGCATTGTCACCCTGGACGGCCAGGTCCTCAACGCCGGCGGCTCCATGACCGGCGGCTCTGCCTCCCGGTCTGCGGGCATTCTCTCCCGGGCCAACGAGCTGCAACGGCTGCGGGGCCAGATGACCGCCTTGGAGCAGGAGATGGCGGGTTCCAAAGAGCAGCTGGCCCAGGTCCAGCGGGAGCAGGCAGCGGCGCAATACGAATTGGACAACGCAGCCTCTCAGCTGCGGCAGGCGGAGGACGCTGTGCTCACCCATTCCCAGCAGCTGGAGCACCACCAGCAGCAGCTCCAACAGGTGGAGCAACGGTGCGCCACCCTGCGCCAGGAGCGGGAGACCTTGCAGCAACGTGGGGAGGAAAACGCCCAGGCGGCCCAGCGGGCCAAGGAGCGTATCACCCAGCTGGAGGGCTCTGCGGCGGCCATCCAGGCCCAGTCCCAGGACAAGACCCAGGGCCAGAGCACCTTACAGCAGCAGCTGGAGGCGTGCAGCGGGGACATGGCCGCGGTGCGGGCCAAACTGGCCGGGCTCCAGGGCGAGCAGAACGCCATGCAGGTGAACCTGTCCCAGCTGGAGCAGTTGCAGCAGGACCTGTCTGGGGACACTGCGGGCCGTCAGGCTATGGTGGAGCAGCTCCAGGCCCAGAACCAACAGATTGCCCAGCAGATGGTGGAGCAGGACACCCAAGTGCAGGCTCTTCTGCGCCAGCGGGAGACCTGGAGCGGACAGCTCACCTCCGTCAACCAGAAAAAGCTGGAGCTGGAGGGCAAGCGCAACCAGGCGGACAAGCAGGCCCGAGAGAAGAACAACGACCTATTGTCCATGGAGCGGGAAGTGTCCGTGCTGGAGCAGAAGTCCATGGCAGCGGCCATGGAGGAGGGCCAGATTCTGGACAAGCTGTGGGAGAACTACCAGCTCTCCCACGAGGCGGCCCGCAGTCAGCGGGTGGAGCTGGAGTCTGCCGCCAAGGCCACACGGCGCATTGGAGAGCTGAAACGGGGCATTTCTGCCCTGGGCAGCATCAACCCCGATGCGGTGGAGGAGTACCAGCGGGTCTTTGAGCGGTACAGCTACTTTACCGACCAGCGGGATGATGTGTCCGGGTCCAAGCGGGAACTGGAGGGCATCATCCGCCAGATTACCCGGGAAATGACCGACATCTTCCAGGAGAAGTTCCAGGAGATTCAGCGGGCTTTCCAGGAGACGTTCTTAGAGCTGTTTCGAGGTGGCAAGGCCACCTTGGAGCTGGAGGACCCGGAGGATGTGCTGGGCTGCGGCATTGAGATCAAGGCCCAGCCCCCCGGCAAGGCGCTGAAGATCATCAGCTTGCTCTCCGGCGGTGAAAAGGCCTTTGTGGCTATTGCCCTGTACTTTGCCATTTTGAAGGTGAGGCCCACGCCCTTCTGCGTCATGGACGAGATCGAGGCGGCCTTGGACGACGCCAACGTGGTGCGCTACGCCCAGTATCTGCGGCGGATGAGCGATCGGACCCAGTTTATCGCTATCACCCACCGGCGTGGCACCATGGAGGAGGCGGACGTCCTCTACGGCGTGACCATGCAGGAGCAGGGGGTCAGCCGCATTCTCACCATCAATCTCAACGAGATGGCGCAGGAAATCATTACAGAAACAACATAAGAGGTGACCAAACATGGGTTTTTTTGATAAAATCAGAAAGATCGGAATTTTCAATGGCTTTTCCAAACTGGATGACGACTTCTACGACGAGTTGGAGGAGTCTCTGGTCATGGCGGACATGGGAGCGGAGACCACCATGGAGGCTGTGGAGGAGCTCAAGCAGCGCTGCAAGCGCAATAAGATCAAGGACACCGATGGGGCCAAGGCCTGCATGAAGGAAATTCTGGCCGAAATCCTCACGGTGGGCGACCCCCGGGTGGATATGAGCCGCACCCCCGCTGTGGTGCTGTTCATCGGCGTCAACGGCGTGGGCAAGACCACCTCCATCGGAAAGCTGGCTGCCCGCTGGAAGGGTGAGGGCAAGCGGGTGCTGCTGTGCGCCGGAGATACCTTCCGGGCCGCCGCCGCCGATCAGCTCACCATCTGGTCGGAGCGGGCCGGGGTGGACATCATCAAGCAGCACGAGGGGGCAGACCCCGCCGCCGTGGTGTATGATGCCATGAGCGCCGCCAAGGCCCGGAAGACCGACGTGGTGCTGGTGGACACCGCCGGGCGTCTGCACAACAAGCAGAACCTGATGAACGAGCTGAATAAAATCTCCCGGGTCATTGACCGGGAGTGCCCAGACGCCAGCCGGGAGACCCTGCTGGTGCTGGACGCCACCACCGGACAGAACGGCCTCATCCAGGCCAAGCAGTTCGGGGAGAGCGCTGGCATCACCGGTATTGTCCTCACCAAACTGGACGGCACCGCCAAGGGCGGCATCGTCATCGCCATTGCCAAGGAGCTTGGGGTGCCCGTGAAGTACGTGGGCGTCGGCGAGCAGGTGGGAGACCTGCAGCCCTTTGACGCCAAGGCGTTTGTGGAGGCGCTGCTGTAATGACTTGGTTGATGGTAAGCCTGCTGGTGGCGGTGTACGGCGTGTGGTATGCCGTCAATCCCCGCCCCTATTTGCAGCGTCGCATGAAGCGGAAGGACGTGCCGGAGCAGTCGGTGCGCACCGCCCGCATGGTGGGAATTGTCCTGGCCGTGCTGGGCATTGGCGTGGCTGTGATTCAGGCCGTGAACCTGGGCCTTGTGGGTTAAATGTAAGGAGGAGAAAGATATGACTCGTTTGGATGGAAGAGCGGTGGACCAGCTCAGAGACATTCACATTGAAACCAATTTTGTCAAATTTCCCGAGGGCAGCGTCCTCGTCACCTGTGGCAACACCAAGGTGCTGTGCTGCGCCAGCGTGGAGATGACTGCTCCCCGGCACGTGGCTGAGGGCACCGGCTGGGTGACAGCGGAGTACTCCATGCTGCCCCGGGCCAACCGGGAGCGGTCCCGGCGGGACGTGTCCAAGCTGAAGCTGTCCCCCCGCTCGGCGGAGATTCAGCGGCTCATTGGCCGCTCCCTCCGGGCTGCGGTGGATTTGACCATGCTGCCCGACATGACCATCACTGTGGACTGCGACGTGTTGCAGGGGGACGGCGGCACCCGTACCGCCAGCGTCACCGGCGGCTTTTTGGCCCTGGCCATGGCGTGCAACAAGCTGGTGTCCGACGGAGTGCTGCCCGCCTCTCCTGTAAAACACTATGTGGCCGCCATCTCTGCGGGCATCGTGGACAACGTGCCCATGCTGGACCTGTGCTATGAGGAGGACTCCTCGGCCATGGTGGACCTGAACTGTGTGATGAACGAGCAGGGCGAGCTGGTGGAGCTACAGGGTACCGGAGAGGGCCGGGCGTTCACCATTGCCGAGCAGCAGCAGCTGGTGGCTCTGTGTCAGAAGGGCATTGAGGAGCTCATTGCACGTCAGAAAGAGATTTTGGAGGGTTGAGGCATGAAACTGGTATTGGCCAGCCAAAATGAGAAAAAGCTCAAAGAGATGAACGACATCCTCTCTCAGCTGGGCATTGAGGTGTGCCTCCAGTCCCAGCTGGGGGTCCATGTAGACGTGGAGGAGACCGGGGAGACCTTTGAGGACAACTCCCTGCTCAAGGCAAAAGCGGTGATGGAGGCCACAGGAATGCCCGCCATCGCCGATGACTCGGGCCTGTGTGTGGACGCTCTGGGGGGAGCCCCCGGGGTGTACTCCGCCCGGTATGGCGGGCCCGGCCTGGACGATGCGGGGCGGTACCGCCTGCTGCTGGAGAATATGCGGGGCCAGACTCCCCGTACCGCCAAATTCGTCTCGGTCATCACCTGCTGCTTCCCCAATGGGGACGTGATCACCGCCCGGGGGGAGTGCCCCGGCACCATCGCCTATGCGCCCCAGGGCGAGGGCGGGTTCGGGTATGACCCCGTGTTCTTCCTGCCCCAGCGGAAAAAGACCTTTGCCCAGCTGACGGCGGAGGAGAAAAATGAGATCTCCCACCGGGGCCGTGCTCTGGCCCTGTTCCAGGAGAAGCTGAAAGAATATTTAAACAAATAAAGGAGTTCAAATATGGATTTGACAAGCAAGCAACGGGCCCAGCTGCGTGGGCTGGCCAACAACATCGACACCATCCTGCACATCGGCAAGGACGGCATTGGAGACAACCTCATCCGCCAGGCCGATGACGCTTTAGAGGCTCGCGAGCTCATCAAGGGCAAGGTGCTGGAAAACTCCATGCTCTCCGCCCGGGAGGGCGCCGAGGAGCTGGCCCGTGCCACCCGCAGCCAGGTGGTGCAGGTCATCGGCACCAAGTTTGTGCTGTACCGGGAAACCCACAGCAAGGAGAAGGACAAGCGCATCAAATTGGTCAAGTAAACTCCGGTTGACATAGAGATCATTCAAATGGGAAAGGAATGTGATGGGAAGATGAGAATCGGCATTTACGGCGGAAGCTTCAATCCCCCGCATCTGGGCCACATGGCCGCAGCCCGGGCTGCCATAGACAGCCTGAACCTGGACCGGCTGGTGTTGGTGCCCAACAGTCAACCTCCCCATAAGCAGCTGCCCCCCGGCAGCCCTACCCCGCAGCAGCGCATGGCCATGACCGCAATGACAGCGGACCAGCTGGGTCCCAAGGCAGAGGTATGGGACGTGGAGCTCAGACGGGAGGGAAAGAGCTATACCGTGGACACCCTGGAGCAGGCAGTGGAGCGGTGGCCAGAGGATGAGCTGTGGCTGCTTATGGGCTCGGACATGTTCCTCTCCCTGGAGGACTGGCATCTTCCCCAGCGTATCATGGAACTGGCGGGCATCTGTGCCTTTGCCCGCACCCGGGAGGACATGGACCGCTGCCATACCCATTGTGCAACCCTGACCCAGCGCTATAACGCCCGAGTTCAGGTGATTGAGATTCCCGATTTGCGGGAGGTCTCCTCCACCCAGATTCGCAGCCAGCTGCCCCAGGGTGAGGGGATGCAACACCTCTCCCAGCAGGTATACGGCTATATCCTGCGGGAGCGCCTCTATCACACCCATGCCAATCTAGCCCAACTGTCGGTGGAGGAACTGCGGTGCGTGTCCAACTCCATGGTCAAGGCCAAGCGTCTGGCCCACATCAAGGGGACCGAGGAGGAGGCGGTGCAGCTGGCACGCCGTTGGGGCGCTGATGTGGACCAGATGCGCCGGGCAGGGATTCTCCACGACTGCACCAAGTATTTCCCCCTGGAGCAGCACCTGGCCATCTGTGACCGGTACGGGTTCCCTCTGGATGAGATGGAGCGCAGATCGGAAAAGCTGCTCCACTCCAAGAGCGGGGCCGCCCTGGCTGAGCATGTCTTTGGGCAGGAGCAGGCTGTGGTCCAGGCCATCTCCTACCACACCACCGGGCGGGCCAACATGACCCTGGAGGAGATGATTCTCTACATGGCCGACTATATTGAGCCCAACCGGGCCTTTGAGGGCGTAGAGGAGATGCGAGAGCTGGCCTACCGGGACTTGAAGGCGGCCATGCTCATGGGCGTGGAGATGTCCATGGAGGACATGCGGGAGCGCAACCAGCCCATTCACTGTAACACCCTGGAGGCCTACAACTGGCTGAAAGAAACTTGAGAACCGGACACCCCTGAGGGGTGTCTGTGAAAGGAGAAATATCATTGTTAACTTCAAAGGAAATGATCGCACTGGCCGTTCGGGCCCTGGACGCCAAGAAGGGCAAGGACATTAAGGTGCTCTACACCGCCGACCAGACCACCCTGGCCGATTACTTTGTCATCTGCACCGGCACCTCCAACACCCAGGTCAAGGCTCTGTCCGACGCCGTGGAGGACGCCATGACCAAGGCAGGGGAGGAGCCCCACCACGTGGAGGGGCACCGGGGCGGCCAGTGGACCCTGCTGGACTACTCCGCCATTGTGGTGCACGTGTTTACCGAGGAGGCCCGGGAGTTCTACGCGCTGGAGCGCCTGTGGTCCGACGCCACCCCCGTGGACCTGGAGGAGTATCTCATCAAGCCGGAAGCTTGATGTTACGGACAAAA
>NZ_SJOS01000036.1:0-25801 GCF_012027765.1 Pseudoflavonifractor sp. SW1122
ACCGGCGGGAGACACGGTGCCGCCCTCATTGGCGGTCACGGTGACGTTGCAGGTCTGGTAGTCGATGTCATTGGCGTTGCCGCCCAACACCGCCGCCGCCTGCATCTGATCCAGGGAAACCGTCAGCATCCCATTGACATCCGGGCTGGTCAACAGGGACAGGCCATTGTCCAGGCTGGCGGTACCCTTCACAACGGTGGTCTGCCATTCGGCCTGGCGGCCCATCACAGAGTCCGCAGGCACAGGCACCCGGCGAGACCCGGACACCAGGCACAGCTGTACCACACCGTTGGTGCCGGCCGGGATGTTCTGCTGGGTGTAATCCTGTCCGTTGAAGAGAATGCCCAGCGCCACATCCGGCGCCGCCGCTATGTCGTTGAGCAGCGGAATGGACATCTTGCGTCCCACGTTGCCCACCGCATCCTCCGCATAAATGGTAAGTTCATGCTCCAGCACGGTGTTGTCTACGGGAATTTCCACGCTGAGAGTACCATCCTCCGGAATGGTGACGGTTTGAGCCGCCTGACCGTCCACCAGAACGGTGACCACGGCGCCCGGCTCGGACAGCCCCTCCACCGTCACAGTGTCGGAAAAGTAGTCTCCGTCCGCCGGGGAGATCAGCTGCAGCCTGGGGGCGGTGGTGTCCACCCGGAACATATACTTGACCGATACGGCATCCCCCTGCTCATTCTCGCCCACCAGGGACAGAATGTGGGTGCCCTCTGTTAGGCCGCCGTCGTCCGGCAGCACATCCGTCTCCGCCCGTCCGGACAGATAGATCGTGCCGATCTGCTCCCGCTCCCCGCCAAACAAATTGGCAAAGAAATCTATAGCCTGATCCAGGAAATTCTGGTCTGTGCCCGCCTGCCATTGGCCGGAAGCCACGTCGCCGTCCAAGGTCCAGGTGCCGGACACCGGCATATCCGAGGTGATCTGGATGGTGGCATTCACCCCGTTGATGGTATCGGTACCGTCAACGCTGACACTGCCCTCCGCCTGCACCGTCACCGTGGCCTTTTTGGGGGCCTGCATGGTGATGGCACTGCTCAACGTCTCCTGTGACAGGAAGATCTCACCGTTTGGGCCGGTGGTATATCCAGCCAGACCGATCTTGTAGACCTTTCCGGCCTCCACACCCACCGTCTGCTCCACGCTGGTCACATCGTCACGGCCCTCTGCCTCAGAGGGAAGCACAGCATTTCCATCTCCGTCCACATAGGCGGAGGTGGTATACCGCCCGCCCAGGGTGAGGGTCTCCTCTGAGGCCTCCCCAGAGGTCTCCACCCACTGCTGGGCCAGATCGGTGGCCACCAATCCGGTGTCCGTCTGCTCATAGATGGTGGCCACATAGCCGTCATATGCGCCCTGCTTCTCCACGGCCACATCGATGCTGTAATCGCCGCCCGGCTTCACGCTGTCAATGACAGGCGCCTGGGGCTGGTTGGGGTTGGTATAGGCCAGCGGTTCCTCCACCTTCACCACGTCGTTGACCGAGCGGGTCTCACTGGAGCCCACCACCTGGATGGTGTAACTGCCGCTGGGCAGATCCGTGGGCACGGCAAAGGTGGCACTGCCCTGGGTGGCCCCAGCCACCCCGCCGGAGATGATGCCGGTATCATCCGTCTCATACAACAGGGTGGTAGTGGACTCTCCCTCCTCCGTCTGGCTCACTGCGTACACGGCCACATTTTCCACGTCGTTGAGCTCGCTGCCCTGCCAGGTCACGGTCAGCTCCTGGGTCTGGTCGTTCCACTGAACGCTGGCAGAATCCAAGCCGGGCAGGTAGGCGATGTCGTACAGGGCGGACTGGGCCGAAGCTCCCAGGGTCAACCGCCAGGCGTGGTAGTCCTCAGCCTGGGTGAAGGAGATGGTCACGTTGGCCTCACCGCTCTCCTGGTCATAGGACAGCAGCGCATTGGCGTCACTCTGCTCCTCTGCATCCTGGGTGGTGTCCAGCCACCGCAGGCTGTAAGTCTGGCCCGGGTCGTCCGGGTCAGCGAGGGTGATGCCCGGGGTGCCATAGCGGCTGTCCCCCATGGCAATGCGCTGTGCCTGCTCCAAGCTGTCCGCCTGGAAGGACAGGGTCAGTGCCTTTCCAGAGGCGCCGGAATAGCTGCCCAGCTGGATGACATGGGTCATGCCGTCGGCGCTGCGGTCAATGGAACTCTCCCCGTTGGTGCGGGTGGCTGTACCGGCCAGATCAAAGGTCCGCCGGTCGGTGGCCGCCTCCAACCGGGCATTGGTGCCCACGCTCATATACAGCACCCGGCCGGTTCCGGCATCCGTGTAGACCGGGATCCCGGACAGGGCCGCAGGCACCGTGGCCTCGGGGGTGTTGTACTTGCCAAAGGCAAAGTCCACGTCGCCGCCCCAGTAGTAGGTCACACCCATATCCAGCATCAGCACATGGAGCGCGCCCCAGATCTTGGAGGCATTCAGGCCCAAATCCACATCACCAATATGGATCTCGCCGATGAGGGGGATTTTCGGGGTGGTCACTCCCGCTGTGGCAAAGCCCTCCCAGAAAAGGCGGTTTTCCCGTTTGTCCTCCTCCAGGACGATGGAACCACTTCCTTCGATGATGTCCAGGATGTTCAGCTCAATGCCGGCATTGAGCCTCAATTCCGGGTACCACTGGGTGGTCAGAGAGGCGCTTTCCAGCAAGGTGATCCCGGCAATGTTCAGATCCCGCATCCCCAGCGAGAACTCTCTCATCCCCATGGTCAAATCCGCCCGGGCCTGCAACACCGCAAACAGGGCAAACTGTCCGGAAAAAATGAGCTTCAGCGGCGGCACACGGGAGGAGAGAAACACCGTGTCGGCCAGGCCCTCCACGCCGCCGCCGGCACCCTGGATCCAGAAAATCCCCATGCCGTCCACGTTGATGCCGGGGGTAAACCCGCCCACATAGAAATAGATCTTATTGGGCAGCGGAATGTTGTTGTACGCCGTGATGACCAGCTCTGCCTCCATATTGAGGATGGCAAAGTCCGCAGAACCGTACACGCCCACCTCCCACAGGTCCCAGTCGGGCATGACCCGTAGGTTCAAGGTGCCCTCGACCCCGGGCAGTCCATCGGCATAGGAGGGCAGCGCCACCTCCACCGAGGCGTTGAAGCCCACAAACCCGCCGCCAAAGAGAATGTCGTGGACGTACAGGGACAGGCTTCCGGTCTCCGCCTCCTCCCAGGCCTGCTGGTCGGCGGCATACCGGGCCTGCACATCCCGCAGCTGGTCTGCCGTATAGTTGCTCTTGGCCAGATTCAGCTGCACCGCCTCCAGCGTGGAAGTCTGCCGGTTGCCCCAGTCAAAGTTGCTGGGCAGCAGGAAGTCGGGGGACATCTCAGCTCCGAATGCCACCACCCGCTTCTTGGGCGTCTGGTCGGTCACGGTCCCAGTCTCCAGCGCCATGAGGCCAAACTGGCAGTAACGGAACTCAAACAGAATGCCCGCCAGGGTCTGTGCTGTACTGGCTGCGCCCGGCCACACCAGCGTAATGGCGTTGGTGTTGGCCACGCTGTTCTCCACATCCGAGGTGGGGTTGCCCATGTAGTCGTATTGCAGCAAGGGGTACTCTTCGCCATTTTCCAGGCTGGTGATGGCACACACGCCGTTCCACACCTTGGTGCGGCTGTTGGTGGTATATACCTTGCCGTCGATGTCGGTGTTGATGACCTGCTCCTCGGTGCCTGGATTCTCCACCCGGATGGTGAGGCTGCCCGCCTCCACATCCAGACAGTTGCTGATGTTGATGGTGCTGCTCACGGTCCCATCTGCGGCCTCCACAGACACCGCACTGGCACTCACCAGATTTCCGTCCTCATCGTACTGGGCGGTAAAATCACCCCGGAACTCCAGCAAAACCTGGTTTTGCTTTTCCATGTCCGTCAGGCTGCGGTCGTAGCTTGTTTCATCGTCATACAGCCTGAGGGCATAGCCGTCCTCACCATCCTTTTCAATGGTGACGACACCGTACACGTCTGAGATGTACTCCGGCTCCTCTGTGACGGAGAACTGCAGGGCCGACGAGGTGGTGGGTTCCTTCCCTGCCTCTGCCCAGTTGAATACCACCTGGTAGCCGCCGGGATCCAGGTGCTGATCCACCACCAGGTCCAGGCTGTTTTTGTCCATATCCAGGAATACCTTACTGCTGTCCAGCACCAGGTCGGTGCCGCCGGACAGAGATTTTAAGTACACCGTGTAGGCAGATGTGTTTTGCAGCAGCTGGAAGTTCTGGCCGGAGAGAAACAGATGCCGGGTGCCGTCGGTATAGATGATCTGAGGATTGAGACTGTGAAAGGTGAGGATCTCCCCCAGAACCCCGGGGCACAGCACATAGAACTCCCGACTGGCCAGCAGGTTCTGCTCCAGAAGCTCACCGGTATCGCTGATGTCATAACAGAGGATCTCAAATTTCCGGTACTCGCTCACCGGGAGGGGGGACACATTGTAGTAAAATTCCACCTGTGCCTCTTCTCCCGGCTGAAAATCCCGGACCACCTGATAAAAGTCCTCCCGTGCGCCGCCTTCATAGAGCAGCCCCTCATAGTAATCCTCGTAGGGCTGTACCCCATTGCGCACCCGGGTCACCACAGCCATCTGGCTGACTGCGTCATCGGAGATGTTGCTCACAGACACCTGCAAATGCACATCCCCCTCAGCGCCGCCTTCCACCTGGGAGAGATAGGCGTCCTGTTCCTCGTTGAAGGTCATGGAGGCGGGCAGCTCCGGGAAGTTGATGGCGGCCCGCTCCTCCTCCCCCACCGTCACGTTGGAATAGACCCCGTAGTAGGTGCTCATCACCGCCGAGTCATCGGGCGTGATCTGGCCCAAGTCGTAGTACAGGGCGTAGGCACTGTCTGCGGTCAGATAGGTCTCATTGTAGGGGTTGGTAAAGTCCAGCCCCAGATCCGGTGTAAAGTCAAAGGAAGTCTCAGCCAGGTTGTTCCAGTGGCCAAAGGCCAGCTGGTAGGGCTCCACGGTTTGACCGTCCAACGAGGCATTGACCGTATAGGCGGTCATGCTGGGCGCGTTGGCGTCGTCCACCGCAAACATGGCGCCCGAGTAGGCCTGGCCGTCCCGGTTGTCCAGCACCTGTTCTGAGGTGATGTGCTGGTAAATGCCATTCACTCCAGGCAGCTCATAGGTGGCCCAGTCCTGGTAGCCCAGGGCGGTGTCCAGCATCAATCGGAGTTTCACATTCTCCACGTCATCCCGGTCTGTGGAGACCTGGTAGCTGATGGACACCATGCCATGCTGGGCAGAGTTCTGGTCGAGGAGGGAGAGGGTCTGCACCATGGTCAGATCCTTCACGCTCCACTGGGCCTTCAGCGTGTTGCCCTCCTTGCTGACCTCCACGTCACTGCTGTCCAGGCCAAAGAAGCCGTAATCCCGGCCAAACACATAGTCCTCGGTGGACCCGTCCGTTCTGGTGACCCGCACTGAGGTGTAGGAGGTATCATAGTCGGCCGCGGGGTAGAGCAAGTTCTTGTTGTTGTCGGACTTATTGAGCTTGTCGCCCTCCTCTGTGTTGACCAAAAAACCGCCGTTTTCCGTGGACATGGAGACAGAGAGGTACCCGTCACTCAATTCCAGATTGTCTGCATTCTCTCTCGTTTGAGCCTCGGCGGCATATGCCAGCACGCCGGGCGCGGCGGTGGCCATGACCGCCACCGCAAGCGCCCCGGACAGTGCTCGTTTCCACAATGTTTTCATAGTTCCTCCTCGCCCCCTCATTTCACGTACACCACAAACCGGTAGGTCTCATGCAGCTGGGTGGTCAACACAAAGGTGTAGTAGCCGGGTGTGGTCATCTCCACCTCCACGGTCCTCTCCTGGTCGGAGACATAACCGCCGGTGAGGCTGGTGCTGCCGGTTTTCATCTGGCCCACCGTCTTGTTGCCAGCTTTCCAGTCCAGCTTGTAGCGGTTGCCGTTCAAGGTGACTTGCAGCTGTTTTGTACCCGCATCCACCACCAAAATGTCATCCCATACCGCAATCTGACCGTCCACCGTGATGGTGGGTTCTCCTCCGGCGCGCACGGTGAGCTTGCCCTCCAGCACCCGCTCGTTTCCCGCGCCGTCCCGCACGGTGTAGATCACCGTCTGGGTGCCGCTGACCGCCGGGTCGTACACAAACTCAAATTCCATCCCCTCCGGGGTGCCCAGATCAAAGGCGGTAATGTTGTCCCGCAGCAATGCGTCAATTTCCTCTCTGCTGGTGCCCGCAGCCACGGTCAGGTTCTTCCGGTGAAGCAGGACTACCGGCGCCGTCCGATCCGGCACAGGCACCTTCAGCAGCTGTGCCACGGCCGCGTTTCCGTAATCATCCACCACACGGATGGAGGGATAGAGCCCGGCCAGATCCTCTGCAATCTGCACCTGCGTCCACACGTTGGCGGAAATGGGCACCGGGCTTCCGCCGCTCACCGTCATGGTGGCGGCGCGATTGACCTTCACGTACAGCTGGTCTCCCACCTGTGCCTGATAGGTGGCAGGGGCTATGATGCCGCTGTCACTGGCGGTGGTGGACACCTGCAAGGTCAGTTCCTCCTCCACCAGCCCGTCAATGGCCACAGAGACCGTCACTGCGTTCCCCGCAAGGTCTGTAAAGGTATACTTTTTGACACCATTTGTACTCACGTCTACGGATATGGACTCCCCACGTGTTCCGCTTTGAATCAACACCACAGGCTCATCCGCTGTGAAGCTGATCTGCGCCTGGCGGTGGTTGTCGCCATAGTCCACCTGATAGGTGATGTTGGGCAGTGTGGTATCCACGTTGTCCACCTCATCCAGGTTTACAGCGCCCAGCAGATCATCCCGCCCGGCGGCCACCGCACGCAGGGTCAAGGCCGGTGCGTTGTTGTCGTACGTGACCGTCACCTGGTTTTCCAGGAAGGAGATGGTCACCCCTTGGGGCACTGGGATCTGCTGTCCCTGACTGTCAATGGGATAGACATCCTGCAGCCCTCTGCTGAACTGGATCTGGGCGCTGACCTCCTGGTTGGTGGCGGACAGAGCATGGTTTGCCGACCATTTGACCTGATCCACCACCTGGGGCGGTGTGGTGTCCACGCCGGTGACTTCCATCTCCATCTGGCCTGTCACCAACTCACCCCGGTACTCATAGGAGTAGAACACATTCACCGGGCCGTTCTCCCACACCGTCAGGTAGGAATATCCATAGAAAGAGGAGTTGAGATCCTGATCCAACACGGCATCCGGCACCCCGTCGTTGTCGGCGTCATTGGTGATTTTCAGCTCGGTGACCCCTTCCATGTTGGGGGGCATCAGATAGATGCGCACACTGGCACCGTCATCCACCGCCACTTGGGCGTACTCAGGATCCACCTGATCCCCGATGGCCGTAATATTCACCGATACCGCTGTCACATGATCCGCCTCATCCACGGCGTAGAGCACAAACTGCGCATTGCCGGTGATCTCCAGGCTGCGGCCCTGGAGCTTCACCCCCGGGATCTCATCACTGGTTCCGGTCTCGTAGGTGGGCGCCTCCCCGTACAGGTCCGACTTGATAAACAGCCGCACAGCGCTCTCATCCACAATGTCCACGTTCCAGCGATAACTCTCCGCCCAGCCCATGCTTCTGACGAAGGCATCCATGTCGGTGTACACGTTTTCCGCGCCGTATTTTTCCCGATAATCCGGCAGGGTGGCGCCATCCTGGGGCCGCTCTTCATGGAGGTACCAGAAGGCAACCCCCGCCTCAGCCGGTGTATCCTTGTATACCCGGTATCCGGTGATGCCCACATCGGGCGCCACGGTGTCCGCCTCCTGGGTCGGGTAGGGTTTGATCTCATAGTCCAGGGTCACCGTATAGTCCGGCCCCTGAACCCCGTACTGGTTGACGTAACCGCGGAAGGTATAGCTGGTCTCCCCGCCGGCGGTAAAGACATACTTGGGACAGGTGCCTGTCTGGGGGTCCACGAGGGTGCTGCCGTTTTGATCCACCAGGTAGGCAGTCACATCCCCGTAAATCACTTGATTCTCCAGGTCCACACTGGTGTAGCTGTCCCACCGGACCATAGGTTCGATCTCCTCTTTGTAAATGTTGCTGACCTGGAACCCGCGCACATAGGTTGTCTCCTTGGAGCTTATCCACACCTCGATATAGGAATTCTCCGACACGGTCACCTGTACCGTCCCGTTTTCGTCCGCGGCAACCTGCCAGGACGGATCCGGATTGATAATTTCCACCTGATTGTGTTCACTGGACACCGTCATGGTCACCGGATCCTGGGTGTAGTCCAGGGTGGAAAAGCTGATTTTGGGATCCTCGGGCAGGGCGGTGATCTCCACCTCCTGCTGATACTCATTTCCAAAAATGTCGTCGAAAGTGATGGTGTACGTGCCATTTTCATAGATGGGGAGGGAACAGAATGTGCCGTATACCACGTCCACGGCAATGCGGCTGCCGTGGGGGTCTATGAGCTCGGTGACCCGGAACATTCGGTTGCCCTGGATATAGCCCTGCAGATAGTTTTCCGTACTCTCTGCGTCTTCCCTCAAAACCGGTTTGGTGTTGGAGGCAGAGACCTGGAAGGTCTCATACAGAGCCTCTTCGGCAGCTCCGCTGGCCTTGTAGCTGGCAGAGACAACAATGGTGTGTTCCACCATAGCCCCCTCTTCCACCGACGGATCGTAGGGGAAGTCCCCGTAAATGGTCAGACCTGCTCCCCCGTCGGCTGTCGCAGTGGTGGAAAAGGATTTGATGCCCCCCTCATTGCGCTGGCTTTCATTCTGGTCCATCGCTTTCACATCGACGGCACTGCGCTGATCCACCTGAATGGTGAGGCTGTCCACGGCGTCCAGCACCTGATCCCAGGCATCTGTCTCTTCTGCGGAGAGGCTGATCCGGTAGGAGTTCTCGCCGTCGGCGGAGGCAGAGGCAGACACCCCTGGGGTTACGTCAGCTATGCCGTAGTACTGGGTATCGCTGCGCTCCACATGGAAGCTGGGATAGAATACCTTGGCGTTGCCCGCGCCGTCATAGATCACCAGGCACTGCGTGGTATTCAGGTCTGAGCCGATGGAGGCATCAATCCGGGCACCCATGGACCCCCACTCCCCGTTTTGGTTGGCCTGGAAGCGCAGCGGTTCCTTCCAATCGGTGACTTCCTGGTAGATCCAGACGGTTTTTTCCTCCCGGTATCCATAGTACACCTTTACATCTCCGCTGGGAGAGAAGGCATTGGCCACGGTCACGTCCACATATTCGGTGTATGCCTTTCCGGACTCTGTCTGACCGGTGGGGCCAAAGGAGTAGTTCAGCTCCAGCTCCGGGCTCTGGGTGGTGAGGTTGATCTGCATCTGATAGATGGGGGAGAGTTTTCCGTTTTCCATCTTCAGTTGATAGTAGATGGTGTTTTCCCCCACGGCATACTTCAGGTTATCGTTGCCCGCATCCTGAACCGAGTACTGGGAGATGTCATCCACAATGTCGCACTCACCCCCATACCGGTCGTACCAGTCCAGGTTGCTAAACGCAAGCAACCGGGATACGCCATTTGCACAGCTGACATCCTGGAAGTCCAGGTCGTTGGGGTCGCCGGTGGCGCCGGCATTCCAGATTTTCATGCCGGACACGAGCCCCAGATCCGTTCCCAGCCATTGGCCATATCCGTCTTCTTCCGTAGACTGGGAGGCCAGCGTCAGCTTCAGCAGTCCCGCATTATTGTGCAGGCTGTTCATGGTCTCCTCGTAGCCCACGATGTAGCCGTTGACGGTAACCGGGGTCACCTTTCTGGCCTCTGCCACATCCTGCCCATCCTGGGGGGTCACAGCCTCCGCCCCACTGGGCTTGGAAATGCCCACGTTCAACACCTGGAGAGTCTGGCCCTCCTCGGCCGTCTTGCTCCAGGCCAGGCCGCTGCCATTGTCGTAGGAGAAGGCGACGGGGAGATACCCGTCGTAGGATGTCACACCAAACTGACCGGGTATTTCGCCGGCATCCAGCAGCAGATACCCTTCCCGGCCGGAGGGCAAGGCACTGGGCAGGTAGATCTCCTGCACCCCGCCCCCCTTTTGCGCCACATGGAGCCACAGCGTGTACGCTCCGGTGGTCAACTTGTTGCCATCCAGATCCTGTGCCGGTACCGAGAACCACTGCTGCTGTCCGGCGCTGAAGGGGATTTTCTCCGAAATGACGCTCTCCGGAGCGGGTGCCCCATCCGCAGCCTGGACCAGCTGTCCGTCTTGATCGGTGCGGACGAACAGCGCATAGGAGTTTTCCAGATCCACGTCCTGTACACCCCAGTCGTCATACAGCTGATTACGCAGCGTGATCCCGATTCGGGCGCCTGTCATGGACTGGTCGAATTTGTAATAGTCATAGGTGAATGTGTCGGTCTCTTCCACCCCTTTGCCGGAGCTGTCCTGCACTTGAATTTGACCATCGATGTCGTAGACGTCGTCTCTTTCCGGCGCATAACACACCTGCAGCTCCACATCTTCCGAGCGCGTGACATCCGTTTCATCGTCCACAGCCTGGGATGCCACGGGTGTCATGGACTGGGCGCTGGCATTCAGGCGCACCGTCACCGGGCCATAGTAGCTCCAGTCCGGGGTACCGGACTCCACCGTCAAATACACACCCTCAGCGATGGACACCCGATACCACTCCACAGCGTTGGACGCGGAACCGAACAAGGTCTCCCCGTCGGGATTGGTCACAATGCCCACATAGGTCTGGTTGTCCATGGTCATTATGGCACGGACATAGAGATCCCCGCCCTGGGCGGTCTCACCAGTCCAGCCGGGCCGGTCAATCACCAGTCCCGGGTCGGCGATGGGAGCATCCAGGTTGTCAGACACAGAATAGTTGACAATGGTTTTGGTCAAATCCGCAGTGACAGACTGCTCCACCTGGGCCATGTTTCCATGGACATCGTAGGCCTGCACCACCAGCTTCTTGGAGACAGCAGTGACGCCGGAGACCGTGGTCTCCACCGTCAGCAGGCCGCCGGTCTCATCCCAGTTGTCCACCATAATCCAGTTGCTGTCCTGGGCTTGCGCGTCTGCTTCCACCCATTGGTATTTGACCAGCTCCACCCCATTGAGATCCTGGGCGTACACGGTGGCCGTGAGGGTGGCAGTATTGTTTTGGTTCTGGTCCTGGCCGGACACCGTTTTGACATTGGAGATGCTCACGGTGGGCGCCGCATGGTCCACGGAGATATTCTGGCCCTGGGTACTCAAGGCCACCTCTCCACCATTGCCCAGCAGATCCTGGGCGTAGAGGTGAATTTGGAAGGGGGCCTGGTCATCCAACTCCACGCCTTGGGTGTCGGTCAGTTTCAAATGCAGGTAGTATGTGCCGTCCTGCTGCATGAACACATCGTTCCAAATCAGATTCCCGCTGCTGCCTATGGTGCCGGTGCCGGAGTAGTTCTCCGGGGTCTCGGGAGACATATCAAAGGTGTACTGATAGGGAACGTTTGAGCTTCCCTTGCTGGAAGTCAATGCCACCTTTCCACCGGCCATGCCTGCACTCAGGCCGTTCTCCACCGAGTCCTTGACCTCAACGGCAATGAGAAACTCGTCCGCAGCCACCGTCTCCGCCTGTTGGATGGTCACCGAAGGGGCGGCAGTATCCAGGAAATTTTGCACCGTGGGCGGGTTGTCGCTGACGTCCACCACGTTCTGGTCCTGGGTTTCCATGTAGTTGCCGCTGATGTCCCGCAGGTGTCCGCCGGTGGACAGGCTCACCGCCTGGATCTGAACTCCCTGCGGCGTGAAGTCCTGCTCCACCGTCACAGACTGGAACACCAGGATGGATACCGGCTCTGCGTTGACTCCGTTGGCATACCCATCCTCCACGTCCACCAGGGGGACGGTCACCGGTACCAGATCCCCCCCGTCATTTCTGGACAGATTCCAGGTGAGGGTAACATCCTCCATCTCTTCCCGGGTCAGCGGCGCAATGCGCTCGCTGAGCTGCACCCGCAGCTGCACCTGATCCCCGGTGGTGGAAAAGAGCTTGGTGCGGTCCAGATCCTCCGGCCACTGGCCGGGGAGCGTGGTCATGCTGGCATCCACGTTGGTGCCGGAGAGCAGCACCTTGTCCACATTGACCGGGTCATTGTCCAGAAACAGCGCCTTGGCGCGGACGTTCTTTTTGCCGTCTGCCATCAGCATTACCGGGTTGCCCGCCAAATCGGTGACAGGGGTGTTGACCTCATAGTAGCTGTCCTGGGCGCTGGTGATAAAGTTCTGGTAGAGATACAGGCTGTAATTGAGTTGGGAGGTATCCGTACGATTCTCCAGTGAGACGATCTGATACTCCTCTCCCTCCAGTGCGCTGGTGTCAACGATTTGGAAGCCCAGGGCTCCGCCCTTGTGGCTGGCGCCCTCCAGCCCATTTTCCAGGGCGACGCACTCCGCCTGAAGATAGATCACCTGGGCCGCGGGGTCGTCTGCGGGAACAACCCCCACCTCCAGCTTCAAGTCGGCCAGGTCCTCTTTGGTGGTGCTCTGGTTTGCCGGCCGCATCATCTCCTGCTCACAAAGCCAGATTACCGGCTTCCCGTCGTACGCTTGGGCGTCTTCCGTCACCAGGATCTCCCAGGGGTCCGGGTCGGACTCAGTCACCTGGCCCGGCGAGACCATGTCGGCCAGAACATACCACGCCGAATGGGAAGAGGCATCTTCCCCTGTACCCACAATGGTCATCCGGGGGTTGGTGTGGTCGGGCATGGGGGTCCAGGTGCTGGAACAGGGCGAACTGGGCCGGTCACTCATCTCTCCCACCAGGTCGTTCACGGAGTGCCCCACCTGAATGTTGTCCTTCTCTGTACTGGCCACAGCGCCAGTGCCCATGTTCACATAGATGTCCTCCCAGGAATAGGCCTCCGGGAAGGACTCATCAGGGAAGTCCTTCCAGTCATAAGTGACATTCCAGGACCCATACCCGGCTTTTGTCCAGAACTCCATGTAATACAAGTGATCGTCGCCACGGACCGTTCTCATGTACACCCCTGAGCTGCTGCTCACCTTGGACATATTCTTGGTCAGGGTATAGCCGGAAAAGTCCACAAAGTTGTAGTACGCCACGCTTCCGTCTGGCTGGGACAGCGTATTCTCCACCACAGCGGCGGTTTGCTTGTTCATCACATTCACCGGGGTGCGCTCCGGCATCTCCAGATAGTTCTCCGCCGCACTGGCCTTAAAGCCAACCCCCTCCAGGCTCCAGAGCCCGGACATCTCCAGAAGCATACCCGCGGCCAACACCGCACTGACCACGCGCCTGCCCTTCTTGCCCCATGGCACCTTCTTTTCTCCCATTGTTCTCATACGTTCCTCCTTGTCTTGCCCTCGACATCCACTTGATCCGTTTCTTTCCTGATCTCCTTTCCCGGCATCCATCAACAGTATCATCGCTGGATATAGTTGGTTTCATTCTAGCTTGACGTTCCCATGTCAGCAAGGTAATTGGCAACAACGTATTGTTTCTGGCAAGAAAGAATTTCCACTGGCTGGAATCTGTGTCCATTCTATGCTATGATGGTCGAAAGGGGGCATCGAAGCGCCTCTGGCACCCCCTGACTTTGGGAGAGAGGAGACGGCGTGGATGCGCATTGCGTTGGTGGATGACGACCGCGGGTTTCAGCGGTCTGTGCAGGCGCTCTGTCAGGAGTTCGGCGCCCGGCACTGTGTGCACATGGAAACCGACTTTTTCTCCTCCGGTGAGGAGTTCCTCCAACACTTCACCCATGGCAGCTATGACCTGATTTTTATGGACATCTACATGGGCGAGATGGACGGAATTGCCGTTGCTTCGCAGATTCGCCGCACCGACCGCTGGGTGAAGCTGGTCTTTTTAACCTCCAGCTCGGATTTTATGCCGGAGGCATTTTCCTTCCACGCCTTTGAATACCTGACCAAGCCCCTGGACAAGGACCGCTTTTTTCAGGTGTTGGCGGATGTGCACCTGATGGACGACGCCCCTCCCTTTGTCAATCTGACCAGCGGCAGACAGACCCACTCTGTCTTTCTCGATGACATACTCTCTGTGGTCACCGATGCCCATTACCTGGAGGTCAAATTGAAAGGTGGGACTACCCTCCGCTGCCGCATGACCGTCTCCGCATTTCAGACCCTGGTGGGAAATGATCCCCGGTTTCTCTGCGTCAACAAAGGGGTGCTGGTCAACGCCGACTACGTCGCCGAGATGAGCAAGGATCAATGCGTCCTTCAGGACCAGTCGGCCTTTCCGGTCAAGGTCCGACAGAGCCAAAAGATTGTGGACCAGTTGAGAGCATACAACTTTGAAAAGATCCGCAGCCAACAACGGCATTCCAGATGAATTTTGATTGGAAAAGAGGTGACTTTCGTGGATGCTGCCCCCTATGTTCGGGCCATGCTGGAGTTTTCCATCATCATCCCCGCCGCCTGGATCTGCTACTGTCCCATGCACGATTCGCTGAAATATTCCCCCAGAAAAACCTTTCTGCTGTGCGCCCTTGCGGCATTGATTTACTTTCCCCTGATCGGCTTGTTCCAGATGACGTTTTCCCATATCATCCACATCAATGTCCCCCTTGGCATCTCGGTGGTGCTGTTCTTCCTTCTCTATCACCGAACGCTGCGCACCAATCTTTCCCAGTCCGCGGCCATGTTTCTCAACGCCTGTGCTCTGATGTCCTTTCCCAGCAGCTTTGCCTATGCCCTTGACGCATGGCTGCACCCCACCTCCAACTACTTGGACTTTTCCTTTTCCGCGACGCTGTTCCAGTTGGCCCTGTCCTTCGCCATTGCCGCAGCCGCCACGCCATTTTTGTGGAAGCACTTTGCCTACGCCATTCGTACCATTCATTCTACCGCGGTCTGGAATACCTTTCTCATCTTTCCCGTCCTGTTCACCGCTTCCAATGTGTTTACCATCCCACTTTCCTACCAGACCCTGCACACTGGCAGGATGTTCCAAATCTATGTTGGCATGGAAACTCTTTTCCTGTTAATGCTCTTTTTTATCTATGCCATTCTCTACCGAATTTCCTATGTTCTGGCCGAACAGCACCGCCAAGAGGAGCATACACACTTTCTTCAACTTCAGCTCAAGCAATATCAGTCTCTGCAGGAATATATGGATCGGACCCGTCAGATCCGCCATGATTTTCGCCACTCCATCCATGCCCTCTCCCAGATGGCCCACGCCGGAGATATGGATGGGATCACACGCTATCTCCATGAATATGAGCAATCCATCCCTCCATCTTCCCCCTTAAAGTACTGCAACCTCAGCGGGGTCAACGCCCTTTTGAATTACTACCGGGACATTGCCGCAGAAGAACAAATTCAGGCCAACTGGAACATCCACATTCCCGCCCTCCAGCGCATACCGGAACCAGTGCTATGCGGTCTGCTGGGCAATATCCTGGAAAATGCCGTCTCCGGGTGCTCCACTGTGCCGCCCCATATGCGCTATTTCAACCTGACCATTGATATGAAAAACTCCCACGATCTGTATATTGTCTCCAGCAACAGCTTCAACGGCGTGGTGGTCAAGCACAACGGAGAATACCTGTCCACCAAACATTCCGGCAAGGGCATCGGCCTGTCCTCCATTGCCGCAGCCGCCAAGGAATACGGCGGCACCCTGGTGGTCTCCCACACCGACACCGCGTTTTACATGGACGTTGTCATTCAAATCCAATAGGAACCCCCCGGCATAGCCGGGGGTTCTTCATATGCGGGCAAAGCCCTTTGTTACTAGCCACGCCTCAAGGCGTTAGTACGGTCTGCCACTTGCGAAAGATTAGTGCTTGCTACCCGTAAACGGGTCGATGTATTCCTTGATTGTCATCTGGTCCCCAATTTGGTCTTCTTTGAGCTGGTTCTGGATATACTCTCTGCTATCTTTTTCGCATTTTTCCCTGCTGTGTCCACGTAGTACCCTCGGCACCAAAATTGCCGATTCCCATACTTGTACTTCAAGTTGCTGTGCCGCTCAAAAATGATGAGGCTACTTTTCCCCTTGAGAAACCCTACGAAACTGGACACGCTCATTTTCGGCGGTATCTCTACAAGCATATGTATATGGTCGGGACACACTTCTGCTTCTACAATCTTTACCTGCTTCCAGTTGCACAACTCTCTCAGTATTTTCCCTATTTCTACTCTGTTGTCCTTATAAAAGACTTTCCTGCGGTATTTCGGTGCAAACACAATGTGATATTTACAATTCCATGTTGTATGTGCTAAACTGTTCTTGTCATTAGGCTTCATGCCTTTTGTCCTCCTTTTGATACTTTTGTGCAGTTGGCAGACCGCACTCTTATTGTATCAAAAGGAGTTTTTTCTTCATATGGAACGCTAAAGCTTTTTTTGAACTCCCCGGCACAGCCGGGGGTTTTCATTTGTTTCCAAAAACTTTTTGAACCCGGTTATCTTTTCTAAATTTTTATGGCTCTCCTCTGTGCGGCCCGGGACGTAACACGCCAGCCAGAACGCTCCGGCAAGAATCGGCACGCCGATCACGAAAGGAATGAACCGCTCATTCCCACCCAGGACGTTGGCAAGTATCACAACATCAAGAACGAAGCCGCCAATAACAAGCAGCCAGCAGAGAAGCTGCAGCCGCGTGGACTTCAGGGTATGTATGCGGCCCTTTTCTCCGGAATAACCGTAATTAGAGGATATCTGATTCAGGGTGCGATAGAATTTATTCCTGAGATCGCTCCCGGTAACCATGTCTTTGCCGCTTTCAAAGAGACCTTCAAAAAACCTTTTTTTATCCTCGTCAAGATCATGGGGATACGGCTTTATACGCTCGATGCGGTACGCACCGCTCCCCGCCTCGTCGCCGTCATGAATGGCAATATAGCCCTCGTTTGCCAGCTCAATGAGCAGGGCGACTATATCTTTTTTCGGCAGCTTTCCTTTATACCAATACGCTACGTCTGCACTGTTCATGCCCTCGGGCGGATAAAATTCAACGGTCTCAATGACCTTCTTTTCCCTGCCGTATTTGAGCCATATGATAAATACAAAAATAAGGCACGCAAGAGGAATCAGCGCCATGGTGCTGAGCTTTAACATATGTACTCTTTCTAATACTTGCGAGCTATTTATGAATCTGTTACACTCCATTCATCCACAGAAATTACATGGAGGAAAGAGAATGGAAAAGATTCAATACGAAAACCTGACCATCCGTCAAGCCGAAGCCTCCGATGCAAAGCAGCTAGCCACCTGGTGGAATGACGGTGCCGTCATGGCCCACGCAGGTTTTCCTAATGGCGTGGGGACCACCGAGGTCGAAGTCATAAAGGGGCTTGGCAAGGGTTCTCTGGTCATCGAAGAAAACCACCGACTGATTGGCGAGTGCAATTATCGTGACCTGGGTGACGGTGTTGCCGAAATCGGCATTAAAATCTGCGAACCCGATGGCCAAAACCGTGGTGTGGGCAGAAAAATTCTGAGTATGCTCATTGGCTGGCTGTTTGAAAACGGCTATTCTAAGATCATTCTCGACACCAATCTGAAGAACACCAGGGCACAACATGTCTACGAGTCCCTTGGGTTCCGCAAAGTGAGAACCAACGTGGATGCCTGGAAGGATCAGCTGGGCCAGCTTCAATCTTCCATCGACTATGAATTGGTTGAAAAGGATTTTATCAGCTACATAAACCAAAAAGTCTAACAATAAAAACCTCATGACCAAAAACGGGAACGCCCCGAATGCAGCTGCATTCGGGGCGTTCCCGTTTTTGGTAGCTCTCTCTGCCCACTACCCCATCCTCGTCTTTTTACAAATGGACCTCAAAATAAAATAAACCACGGTATAGGTACCAGAAATCCACAATGAAACTCCCAGCGCAAAGAGAAGCTCCATTAAGATTCCTTCCCAGCCATTGAACAAAAGATCCATGACACTCAGGGAAAGGAAGGTGGATACCAAAATAATCAGAGCAGACCAGAAGATCTCCTTTACCGTGAACTGGTACATCTGATAGAACAGCGCAAATGCTGGCCCGGCCAGGAACACCTCAAACATACTCACCCAATAGGCCACCACCAGCCACAGCCAAATCCAATCGCAATCTTGCCCCACAAAACGCCCGGGCATGAGAACATATCCCACCAACAGAAACAGGAAAATAAAACCGTTATAAATTAAATATGCCCGCATGTTCTTCAGCATCTCAACCACAGCCAAGCTCTCCTTTCATCTGCTTTCTAAACCCACCATGTCCTCTGGTAAATGAATCTGGCAATGAAATAGACCACACAATAGGTACCGGCAAAGCACACTGGAAACAGCAATGAAGAACAAAGAGACTCCAACAATTCTTGCCCGTTACTCTCTAGAATTGTCGGAATACCCACGGAAAGAAACGTTGTAACCAAGATGACCAGGGCGGACAAGAAGACCTCTTTTGTGGTAAATTCATGTTTTTGATAAACCAGGGCAAATACCGTCCCCGCCAGATACAGCTCAAACGCCAAGACGTAAACGCTCGGCACCAGCCACAGCCAAATCCAATCGCAATCCTGCCCTACAAAACGCCCAGGCTCCAGACAATACCCCGCCAACAGCAGCAGAAAAAAGAAACCGTTATAAATCAGATACCCCCGCATCTTCTTCAGCAGCTCCCGCATGGTCTCCCACTCCTTTCATGCGTTCACACCATACAGCATCAAATAATTGTCCCATCCCAACAGGCAAATGACCAGGAACCCCACAAGCAAAAAGACAGCTAGGGGAATGAAACGATGGTTTCTCCCCAACTTCGAGCACTCTTTGGTCAGGAATCCAAAGGTGGGAATGGTACAGCACGCCCAGAACACCATCCCAATCAGCGCTAAGAACACATAGATATCCGCCTCACTGCGTAGATCGTAGTCGTCCCCTTTCCCATTCCCGGTCAGGAACATATACGTGAACCCTACCCATATAGGGGTGATGGCAGCCATGAGGCAGTGCCACAGAAAAGCGACGGTATCTAGGATCACTCTGCCTTTCCGCATATACCGTTCCCCCTTTCCATTTCTCTCTCATTGTACCAGACCCCATGGAAAATACAACACCATCTGTCACCCTTCTCCCCGCTCCGGCATAGTCTAAAAACGGCGATGGCCAGAAAGGAGAGATTCCAATGCTTCCTACCGTAAATCCTGAGGTGCTGGGTGAGACCCAGACCTGCCCCGCCGTGGGCTATCAGTCCGCTTCCATCTGCGTGCCCGTCACCGTCACCCCCTTCGCCCAGACGGGGCTGACTGCCACCAAGTGCTGCGGTACCCCCGTGGTAACCCCGGGCCGTGAGGTGTGCAACGGCATGAAGAACGGCTCCTGTGTGTTCACCATCACCCAGGACATCTGCGTGGCGGTGCCTGTGGAGTTCGGCGCTGTGGCCACCGTGGGCGACACCTACGTCAGCTGCAACGCGGTGTCCGACAACGACCTCTGCACCGGCTGCGATCAGATGCCCCCAGTCACCCCTGAGATTCCTCAGGTTTAAACTTTCCCTCACAACGTTTTGGGGAGTGGACCATTCGTCCACTCCCCTTTTGGTTATTCCTTGGATTGTTCCAGTTCCTCCACCATCTGCGCCACCTCGTCCGGGGTGTGCAGGGCGTTGAGCATGGCCAGCAAGGCCTTGCTGTTCATGTGCTGGGGCAGCCCCAGGCGATGGAGCAGCTTCTCCCGGCGCACCGCCGAGTCCGGCCGCCCGGTGAGCCCCAGAGCGAACAGGTCCGCCGGGGTCAGGTTCCCCCGGGCCGGGGCGGGCCCATCCCCGTCCACCACCGTGGCCCCCGCCCGCAAAAGGGCCTGGCGCAGTACCTCCGGGTTCATGCCCTCTACCCCCAGCTTGCCCTCTTTTCCGGCCTTGCGCTTGCGCCGCTCCTTGCCGTACACGTCGGGGATGTAGGCGTGTTTCACCTGGTTTTTGGGAATGGCCCCTTTTAAATAGTTGCGGATGACAAATCCCGCCCCGTCGGAGTCGGTGAGGACGATGATGCCCTGGCGCTGGGCCAGACGGCGGATGAGCTCCAGCTTCTCCCCGTCCTTGAACACCCCAAACCCGGAGGTCTCCAGAATAAGCCCGTCCACCACCTGGGACAAGCTGTTTTTATCGTAACGGCCCTCCACAATGATGGCCTCTTTGATTTTCAGCATTCAATCACCTTCCGTCCTGCGGACAATTCCATGAGCAGTTGGGTGAGAATCTCTCCCTCTGCCCCGTAGTTCACTTTCATCTGGAGGTCTGCCTCCGCACAGCGGCGCACCGCGTGACGGCACCACACCAGGGAGAACTTCCGGGCCGCATCCATAAGCTTGTCCCCCTGGAAGGAGTGCTTCATCCCCCACAGCTGCATAAAATCGCTGCGGCTCTTCCCCGCGTCCAGATAGAGCCGGGCGGTGTAGAGCTGGCGAAAATACTTGCCCATCACCGACAAGATCATGATGGGGGCCTCCTGGCTGTGGAGCAGATCGGCCAGCACCGCGGCGGCCTTGTCAAAGTCCCGGCGGGCCAGGGCATCCGTCATCTGGAATACCACCGCATCCACCTGGGGGATGGCCACGGCGTCCATGTCCTCCCTCGTCACCCGCTCCCCCGAGGCGTAGGCGCAGATTTTCTCCAGCTCGGTGGACAGGTTGGTCATGCTGTCCCCGCACAGGAAGATGAGGTACTGGGCGTCGGCGGAGTCCACCCGGTGGCCCATGGCCTTGCACTTGCGCACAATCCAGTCGGTGAGGTCCCCGGTGGACTGGCGCTGGAAGTTCACCAGCGCCTCCGACTTTTTCAGATAGGTGCCCAGCTTGCTCCGCCCGTCCACCTTGAAATTCAACAGGTCGTAGACGAACACCAGACAGCAGTAGTCGGGCAGGTCCTCAAACAGCTCCAGCAGCTGCTGCCGCCCCTTCTCTCCCTGGCCCATGAGGTCAAAGTCGGTGACCAACACCAGGGTGCGCTCACTCATCATGGGCAGGCAGTCCACCGCCTGGGCAATCCAGTCCACCGAGCACTCCTTGCCCTGGGCGGTGTGGAGGTTGAAGTCCTCCATACCCTGGGGCAAAATGGCCTTTTTCAGCTCTCCCAGATAATATTCCCGCAAAAAGGTCTCGTCGCCGTAGAAGACATAGAGGTTTTTCAGCCCTCCCTGGCGCAGCGCCTTTTTCAGTTCCCGCATGGCGGTGTTGTCCGTTTGCTGTTTGGGCGGCATACCGCTTCCTCCTCTTATTTACCAAATTCCCACGTTCTCCCCCTGGACCACCACCGTCACCGTCCCCTCCTGGTCGGTGCGGTGGACCTCCACCCCAGAGCGGTGCAGCCGCTCCAAGGTCTCCGGGTCCGGGTGTCCATAGGAGTTGCCCTCTCCCACCGAGATGATGCCCAGCTCCGGCCGGGCCCAGCCCAAGAGCTCCATGCTGGTGGAGTCCGCCGAGCCGTGGTGGCCCACCATCAACAGCTCAATGTTGGGGATGACAAAGTATTTGACAATCATGTGCTCTACATAGCTGTCTGCGTCTCCGGTGATCAGCACGTCAAAGTCGTCCACCGTGCACAGCACCGACAGCCCTTCCTCGTTGGTGGTGCCGCTGCCCAGGGGCGGGATGACCCGCAGTTCCATCTCGCCCAGGGTCAAGTCCACCTCGTCCTCCACCCACTGGCAGGGGATACTCTTCTCCTCCAGCCAACTCTCCAGCTGCTGGGCCTCCTCTTGGTCTTTGGCGGACACGGGGACATATACCTCCCCCACCTCCACCCGGTCCAGGAGGCGCTCCACGCCGTTGAAGTGGTCCTTGTCCAAGTGAGTGAGCAGAAGCACGTCCACCTCGGTGCGCCCCACCGAGGCCAGATAGTCGGCGGACAGGTCCCCCGCTGAGGTGCTCTCACTCCCTCCGCAGTCCACCACCACGGTGTGGTCCCCGTGCATCAAGACGGTGGAGGCCCCCTGGCCCACATCCACCGCCCCCACCACCAGATCAGACCGGGCCACGGTAAAGGCGGACAGCCCCACAGGGAGAGCCAGCAGCACCAGTAACCCCGCTCCGCTCCAAAGCACCTGAAGCAGAGCCACACTGCCCCACAGCAGCAGCCCAAATACCGCATAGGCTCCCACCAGCCAGATCACGTGGTAGATGTTTTTCATATCCAGCACCGCATAGGGGAATGTGCCCAACTTGTGTACCATCCACAGGGTGTAGTGGCCCAACAGTCCCGCACCCTGTCCCAACAGTGCCGCCACACCGGGCAGCCACAGCCCCAGAAGGCCCAGGACCAGGGCGCACATCATCAACATCGACATGGCCCAGAGGGTCAGGATGTTGGCCACCGGCGCCACCAGGGACACCTGGCCGAAGACCACGCCCACCAGCGGCACCGTCAGTGCCATGGCTCCCAGGGAGGCGGACACCGAGGCGCTAACCCCTCGCCACAGGCTTCCCACCACGTTTTTCCATCCCCGCAAGGTACGCTCCTCCAGATACCTGGTGAGCCCCCGGTAGATTCTGGGGGTGAGCAATAAAATCCCCGATACAGACAGGAAGGACAGCTGTAACCCCACCTGTGCCACGGAAAAGGGGTTTTGCACCATGAGCACCAGCAGAGACAGGGCCATGGCGGAGGGCGCATCCTGCTCCCGTCCCACCACAGGCACCGCCAGCGCGGCTCCCTGCATCCACACCGCCCGAAAAGCGGAGGGAGTCCCCCCGGCCATCACCGCATAGAACACCAGCACCGGGATGAGGGCCACGGCGCAGCGGCGGCGGTTGCGGCAAAGCACCATCAGCACACCCACCAGGAAGGAGACGTGGAGCCCGGACACCACGGCGGCGTGGGTCATCCCTGCCCGGGTCATGTCGGTATACAGCCCGTCATCCAACAAGCTCTTGTCTCCCAGGGTCACCGCAATGGCCAGAGGGGCAGTGGCCTGGTCAAAGGCCACCTGGATTCCCTCTTTCAGCCGCTGGGCCGCCCAGGCGGGCCAGCAGGAAATGGGCAGAACAGCGGGGCGCTCCACCGTGGGCGCCTGTTCACAGGTCCCCAGGAGGAACACCCCTTTGGCTGTGTAATAGGTCACTTCCTCCCCATAGGTAAATGAGGTATACTCCACCTGTCCCTCTGCCTGGACATGGTCGCCCAATTGTACCGACTTCCAGCTCTCAGGCGCATAGAGAAGCAAGTCCACCCCAGAGTCCAGGCGCAGGGTGAAGGAATAGCTTCCGGTCTCCGTCTCTTGGGGCTGGGCAATCACCGTGCCCGAGATGGTCTGCGTCCCCTCACACGCCATGGCAGGCACACACACCAGAAAATAGTACACACAAAACCAGCACAGTCCGGCCCCGCAGCCCAATACCACAGCCGTTCCCCGGCGGCACACCTGCCACAGAACGTAGCGCCGCCGTCTGTTTGTGGTCATCTCCAGCCAGTCCTGTTTGTCCTTGGGCTGAGCCCGGTGCCAGAGCACGAGAATCGGGAGAGCGGGGATGGCCAGCCACAAAACCGGGACATTCCCCATCAGCAGCAGACACATGACAGCAAAGCCCCCTGCAAACCAGGTCAGCTTGCGCATGTCTGCCACCTCCCTTCTCTGTCTTTCCCCATTTTAACGGGTGCGCCCCTGCAAGTCAACCGCTCCCCCGGTTGCCCTGGGTGTGGGAATCTGATATAATGGCTTGCAACTGGACTTTACAGCAAGGATTTGATATAGATGCTCAATCAAAAACAGTGTTCTGAATTCGCCTCTCTGCGCCGGGCGGCCATCGCTCTGGACTACCCCAACCTAAACCCGGAGCAGCTCCAGGCCGTGCTCACCACCCAGGGCCCGCTGCTGCTGCTGGCGGGGGCTGGCTCCGGCAAGACCACGGTGCTCATCCACCGGGTGGCCAACCTCATCCGCTATGGCCGGGGCTCCGACTCCACCGAGGTGCCGGGTTGGGCCACGGAAGAGGATTTGAACTTTTTGCGCCACTATGTGGACCACCCCACTGAGGAAGGGCGGGAGTACGCCGCCCGGCTATGTGAGCTGGACCCTGCGCCCCCCTGGACCATCCTGGCCATCACCTTTACCAACAAGGCCGCCGGGGAGCTGAAAGACCGCTTGGAGCGGGTGCTGGGCCCCCAGGCCCTGGACATCTGGGCTTCCACCTTCCACTCCGCCTGTGTGCGCATCCTGCGTCGGGACATTGAGCGGCTGGGCTTCCCCTCCTCCTTCACCATCTACGACACCGACGACTCCATCCGGGTGGTGAAGGACTGCCTCAAGGAGCTAGGGCTAGACGAGAAGCTCTTTCCGCCCCGCTCGGTGCTGGGCACCATCTCCAAGGCCAAGGACCAGATGCAGCTGGCGGAAGATTTCCACAAAGAGGCCTATAAAAGTGGAGATTTCCGCTTCGAGCAGATCTCCCGCCTGTACACCCTCTACCAAAAGCGGCTGTGGGAGGCCGGAGCCCTGGACTTCGACGACATCATCTTCCACACCGTGCGGCTGTTGCAGCAGGAGGAGGACGTGCTGGCCTACTACCAAAACAAGTTCCGCTATGTGCTCATTGACGAGTACCAGGACACCAACCACATGCAGTATCTTCTAGCCTCTCTTCTGGCCGGGGGCCACAAAAACATCTGTGTGGTGGGCGACGACGACCAGTCCATCTACCGCTTCCGGGGCGCCACCATTGAGAACATTCTCTCCTTTGAGAGCCAGTACAAAAACGCCCAGTGCATCCGCCTGGAGCAGAACTACCGCTCCACCAAGACCATCCTGTCAGCGGCCAACCACGTCATCCGCCGCAACCAGGGCCGCAAGGGCAAGGAGCTGTGGACGGCGGGGGCAGAGGGGGACAAAGTCCACCTGTACACCGCCATGAACGAGAGCGACGAGGCCCAGTATGTGGCCAACACCATTTTGGAGCACTACCGCCAGGGCATGAAGTGGCGGGACCATGCGGTGCTCTACCGCATGAACGCCCAGTCCTATCAGCTGGAATTGGCCTTCAAGCGCACCGGCATCCCCTACCGGGTCATCGGGGGCACCCGCTTCTTTGACCGGGCGGAAGTGAAGGACATGCTGGCCTACCTGTGTGTGGTGGCCAATCCCCAGGATGATCTGCGGCTGGGCCGCATCATCAACGTCCCCGCCCGGGGCATCGGCGCCACCACTGTGGAGCGGGCCCGGGCCATCGCCGCCCAGGAGGGGCTGTCCCTGTGGCAGGTGGTAAGCCAGCCCGAGCAGTACCCCGAGCTGCAAAAGGCTGGGGCCAAGCTGGGGGCCTTCACCGCCATCATCCGGGACCTACAGGCCCTGAGCGCCTCCATGGACCTGGCCGCCTTCTATGAGCTGGTGATGGAGCGCACCGGGTACGCCGCCATGCTGCAAGTGAAGCCGGACATCGAAAACCGCACCCGTCTGGAGAACATTCGAGAGCTTTTGACCTCCATCAAGGGGTATATGGAGAACAGCGAGTCCCCCACCTTGGCGGGCTTCCTGGACGAGATCGCCCTGTACACGGACTTGGACAACCACGACCCCAACGAGGACGCCGTGGTGATGATGACCATGCACTCGGCCAAGGGCCTGGAGTTCCCCGTGGTGTTTGTGGTGGGCATGGAAGAGGGCATCTTCCCCGGTATGCGCTGCATTGGCGACGAGGAGGAGATGGAAGAGGAGCGGCGGCTGTGCTACGTGGCCCTGACCCGGGCCAAGGAGCAGCTGTACCTCACTTGCGCCAGCATGCGTATGCTCTACGGCCGCACCAGCGCCAACCGCCCCTCCCGTTTCGCCGGGGAGATTCCCCCCGAGCTGTTGGAGCAGAGCGGGCGCAGCTATCAGGA